>JAHJPT010000223.1 GCA_018819685.1 Alphaproteobacteria bacterium | reverse complement strand
CCAGCGGCGACATTTCCTGGATGTCGCCGGTCTCGGGCGGGCGCGGGCGAACCCCCTTGGGCCGGCCGGTGGTGCCGCTGGAATAGAGCATGTATTGGCCGGGCAGGGGATCGGCCAGCGGCTCGCCAGACTGCGCCGCGATCGCCGTTTCGAGATCCTCATCGCCGTCACCGCCCAGGATCAGGAATTCGCACTGGGGGCAATGTTCGCGCAATTCCTCGATCACATCGGCGAATTTGGTCGAGGTGACCATCAGCCGGGCATCGCTGTCCTGCAGGATATAGGCAATCTCGGGCGCGGTCAGGCGGGTCGAGACCGGGACCATCATCGCGCCCGAACGCTGCGATCCCCAGACCAGCTGGAGGAACAGCGCGTTGTTCTCCATCAGCATGCCGAAATGGTCGCCCCGACCCAGGCCGCGCTTCCGCAACAGATTCGCGAAGCGGTTGGCGGTCGCGTCCATCTCGCCATAGGTGACGGTCTCGCCGCTGCCAGCCATGATGATGGCAGGATGGTCGGGGCGCGTCTGCGCGTGAACGATCGGATGCATGTATCTCTCCCACGGGGCCTCTTGGCGGGCCAGTTGGTTGCGCTTCGAAACCTAACGCATGCATTCTTGCGCACAAGCAAAAAGGCGGCAGGTTGCCCCGCCGCCTTCTCAGCTCCCGTCCAGGGAGTAACTCTGCGGCCTGGCCGCTTGCTCGGTCGCCTACTCGCCGCCGGCCAGCGCGAAGGTGCGCGCGGCTGCGGTCTCGAGCATGTAGGGCGAGGGATCGACCGCGACCCCGTTGACGCGCACTTCGTAATGGAGGTGCGGGCCGGTCGAACGGCCGGTCGAGCCGACGTAACCGATCAGATCGCCCTTCTTGACCGAGGCGCCTGCCGAAACGACGATTTCGGAAAGATGGGCGAAGCGGGTCTGCAGATCGGCGCCATGCTCGATCGCGATGTAATTGCCGTAGCTGGAGAACCAGTTGGCGCGGCTCACCTTGCCATCGGCGGTGGCATAGACCGGTGTGCCGGTCGGCGCGGCCAGATCGACACCCTTATGTCCGGCGCGGCGGCCGAGCACCGGGTGGATGCGAGTGCCGAAATCGCTCGACAGGCGGGCGTTCTCGAGCGGCATGCGCGACGGAACCGCGACCGTCGTGGTCAGGACGCCGGCCTGCGCCCGGTCGATCTTGTCCCAGCTGGCGAAGAGCTGCCGGAACTGTTCGTCATGCGCTTCGCCCGTACCCAGTGCGGCGCCCATTGAGCCCTTGGTGGGAAGGTCGGTCTTGGCGACCATCTCGACAGTGTCGGAAGTTTCGGCCTGCGCCGGTGCGGCGGCCAGGATTGCGGCGGCGCCAAAAGTACCCAGCAGAGCGCGACCCGCGGAGATGATGAAATCGTTCATAAATCAGACCCGTCCAATTCTTGTGGCACCTTTATCGATGCCTGCAATCCCGACCGTCGACCCATTCCCCTGAGCCTGACGATCTTTTCACTCTGCGACCGGAACCCCCCGTCGCTTTGTGCATTCGTGGGGTACGGGCGGAAAGGTTTACGAAGCAAGAGCGGCGTAGAAGTCTAGCGACAGACCGGCTGCATGACGCGCCGAGTCGTTGAATGGAGGCTTCAACCGACCCGAAAAGTGCGTTCTGACGAAGCTTTGCCACGTTTCTTGCGGCGGTTTGTTCCGCTCTCCGCAAATTTTCAGAAAGTGCTTGGTCCCCACCGCAACGTGGCGGATTTCGTCGTCAAGGATTCGCTCGAGAATTCGCGCGCCGTGCGAATCGCCATGCGCCTTCACCCGCTCGAGCGTAGCGGGGGTTACATCGAGACCGCGCGCTTCCAGCACCATCGGCACGATTGCCAGCCGGGCGGCAGGATCGTGCGCCGTGTCCTGCGCCGCCTGCCACAGCCCCTCATGCGCGGGGAGGGCACCGTAATGCGAGCCGAGCCGGGCCAGCTTGCGGTCGAGCAGGGCGAAATGCATCGCCTCGTCCGCCGCGATGCCAAGGAAATCGGAGACGAATTCCTCGCCGCGTGCTCCGCCGAAACGACCCGCCATGTCGAGCGCCAGATCGATCGCGACGAATTCGATGTGCGCCAGCGCGTGCCACAGCGCGAGCCGCCCCCGCTCGGAGCCGCCCTTGCCGCGCCGGGGCATTTGCGCCGGCGGCAGCAATTGCAGATTATCCGGCCATTCGGGTCGCTCGGGCATCACCGCTGCGTCGGGCCGGTCGAGATCGAAGTCCAGCCTCCCCAGCCGCCAGTCGCGCGCAACCTTGCGCGCCGCGAACGCCTTGCCCGCCGGGCCGCCCGTTAGCAGCGCGCCGCGGATCGCAGCTCCGACAGTAGGGCGGGCCCCGCTCACGTCGCGGCTGCGGCCGCGAGCACTTCGTCGGCGTGCTCCTTCACCGTGACCTTGTTCCACACCCGCTCGATCTTCCCGTCCTCGCCCAGCAGGTATGTCGTTCGGACCATGCCCATGAAGGTCTTTCCGTACATCGATTTCTCGGTCCAGATTCCCAGCGCATCGGACAGTCCGTCTTCGGCGGAATCGGTCGCGAGATCGATGGTGAGCTCGTGCTTGGCGACGAAATTGCGATGTTTCTGCGGCGAGTCCTTGCTGATGCCGAGCACCGCCACGCCGAGCTTGTCGAATCCCGGCCGGAGCGCCGAGAAATCCTTGGCTTCGGTGGTGCAGCCCGGCGTGTTGTCCTTGGGATAGAAGAAGAACACCGCCTTGCGGCCCTGGAAATCGGAGGCGCGCACCGACCCTCCCTCGGGGGTTTCCATGGCGATGTCGGGCATTGCGTCGCCTTGCGCGGGAAAGTCGCTCATCGATCCGTCTCCAGTTTCTCGCCGAAGGTCTCGGCCCATTGTGCCCGCACCCCATGGCGGGCTTCGTCCAGCGCCCGCAAGAGCGCAGCATAGTCATTCTGTCGCGCCAACCGGGCGATCACCGCGCGCGCCGCCGCGCCGGGCGCGCCGAGGTCGGGCGCCAGCAGCCGCGAGCCGACCAGCACGCGGGTGAGCAGGCGATGATGGTCGCGCAGCTCGCTCGAGACGAGGCCCCGCTCGGCCAATTGGGCGATGGCCGCCGAAAGATCCGGGGTCAGCGCAGTACGGTCGCGCAATTGCAGGAAGTGGACGAGGAATTCGAGATCCACCAACCCGCCGCGCAGAAGCTTCACGTCGAGTTCGCCGCGCGCCGGCTTGTGCACCGCCATGTCGCGGCGCATCTTTACGACATCTGCCCGCAATGCGGCGGTATCGCGCTGTCTGTCGAGGATCTCGGCTGCGATAGCCTCCACCCGCTGCCGCGCCTCGAGCGATCCGACCAGCACCCGCGCGCGGTTGAGAGCCATGTGCTCCCAGGTCCAGGCATTTTCGCGCTGATAGTGCGCGAAGGAAGCCAGTCCGACCGCGAGCGGACCCTGAACGCCTTGGGGCCGCAGCCTCGTATCGACTTCGTAGAGCGCACCCTGCGCGGTGGGAACGCTCAAGGCCACGCTCACCCGCTGGGCCAGCCGATTGAAATAGAGCGTCCGGCCAAGCGGCCGGGCCCCGTCCGATTCGGATTCCTCGCCGTCGGTAAAGAGATAGATCATGTCGAGGTCGGAGGCGTGAGTGAGCGCGCCGCCGCCCAGCCTTCCCAGGCCCAGCACCAGCAATTCGCCATCCTCGAACCGCCCATGGCGTTCGGCGAACTCTTCCTGTGCCGCTGCGCAGGCCACCCGAACGGCGGCTTCCGCGACCCGCGACAGCGCCTCGGCGACATCGAGCGGGTCCTGCGCCGCCTCGATCAATTGCACGCCCAGCGTAAAGCGCTGCTCGCTGGTAATGATGCGGATGCGGTCGAGCGCCTGTTCGTAATCGTCGCCGCGTTCGGTACGCTGCATCATTTGCGCCAATTCTTCGGTCGAGCCGGGCAGGTCGAAGGCGCTGCGATCGATCAGCGTATCGAGCAGTTCGGGTCGCCGCGCCAGTTCGTCCGACAATGGCGCGGCCAACGTCAGGCAGTCGACGAGCAGTTGCAGCAGCCCGGGACGCGCTTCGAGCAGGCGGAACAGATTGATCGCGCTGGGCAGCTTTTCGAGCAGGGTTTCGAATCGCGCCAGCGAGTGGTCCGGATCAGGCCCTCTGCCCAGCGCCTCGAACAATTGCGGGCGGATTGCATCGAAGGCCGCCTTGGCCGGCTCGCTGCGCAGCGCGCGGAAGCGACCGTCGCCCCAGCCGGCGATCCGCTGCGCCGCCGTCTTGGGGTCTGCAAATCCAAAGCTGTCGAGTTGGTCCGGCGTCGCCAGCGGGACCGGTCCATCGGGCGTGTCCTCCGCGATCAATTCGCCGAAATGTCGGGCCACCGGGCCGCAGGTTGCGTGCAGCAGTGTCAGCAGCCTCTCGGCGTCTTCCATGCCATGCAGGCGGGCGACGCCATCCAGCGCCTCGCCTTCGGGCAGCGTGTGCGTCTGGCGATCGTTGACCATCTGCAGCCGGTGCTCGATCGTGCGGAGGGTGTCGTAAGCCTCGCCGAGCGTGTGCGCGGTCTCCTGCGCAATATGCCCCGCCGCCGCCAGCGCATCCAGCGCCCCGCGCGTCCCGCGCACCCGCAGGGAACGGTCGCGCCCGCCATGGATCAGCTGGTGGGTCTGGGCGAAGAACTCGATCTCGCGGATGCCGCCGCGGCCCTGCTTGAGATCGAAGCCCGGTCCGGGTTCGCGCGGGCCCGAGTAGCGGGTCCGGATTCGTGCGCTGAGGCCCCTGATCTCGTCGATCGCGCCGAAGTCCAGACTGCGCCGCCAGACGAAGGAACGGATCGAATCGAGGAAAGCCTCGCCGCGCGCGATATCGCCTGAGGCGGCACGTGCTCGGATGAAGGCGGCGCGCTCCCAGGTGAGCGCGGAGCTTTCGTAATGGCCGGTCGCCGCCTCAAGCGAGATCGCCAGCGGGCTGACCTCTGAAGCGGGGCGCAATCTCAGATCGACGCGGAAGACGTATCCTTCGGCGGTGACGTCGGAGAGCAGCCGGACCACATCGCGGGCATAGCGCTGCGCGGCTTCGGGCGCCTCGTCGCGCTCCCTCCGGGGCAGCGCCTCGGCATCGTAGAGCAGGATCGGGTCGATGTCGGAGCTGTAATTGAGCTCGCCCGAGCCGTGTTTGCCCAGCGCCAGCCCGATGAAGCCGGCGGGTTCCGCATCGGGGACCCGGCGCAGAATGGCTGCCTCGATCGCGCGGTGGAGCGCCCGATCGGCGAAGGCGGACAATTCGCGCATGACCTTGTCGAGCCCGAAACCGCCGGCGAGATCGCCGATCGCCAGCACCAGCGCCAGCGCCAGCCGCTCGCGGCGCAGCGCCAGCCCGGAATCCTCGATCCCGCTTCCCGCCTGCTTCGCCTTGAGCAGGGCCGCTTCGCCCTCTCCCTGGCTCAGCAGTGCCTCGAACTCGGGCAGTCGCTCGAGCGCGTGGCCAAGAAAGGGCGAGTGCGCTCTGGCGCGCCGCAGAGCTGGTTTCCAGTCGCCGTCCATTGCCCGCTCCTGCCCCGCTACGGCTTGCCCTGCAAGGGACGAGGTGCAAGAGACGCGGCCATGCAAATTTCATTTCGGGACAAGACGATGACCCTCACCCCGCGTTTCCACCACACCGCTCTCGCGCTGGTCGCGAGCCTCGCGCTCTCCGGCTGCGCCATGACCGGCGGCGACACCGCGCTTGTCGATGGCACCGCCGCGCTCGACATTCCCGATGTTGCCCGGGGCGACATTTCGCGGGAGACGATGGTCGATGTGACCCGCACGCTGTCGTCCGACGAATTCGAAGGGCGGATGCCGGGAACCGTGGGCGAGGAAAAGACCGTGGCGCTGCTCAGCGAGCGCTTCGCCCAGGCCGGGCTGCAGCCGGGCAACAATGGCTCCTGGGTGCAAAAGGTGCCGCTGGTCGAGATCACCGGCAAGGATTTCGTCCCCCTGACGGTGACTGGCAAGGGCGAAACCATGGCGTTCGAGTTCGGCGACGAATGGGTCGGCGTGACCTATCGTGAGGATGCGCGAACCGCACTGACCGACAGCGAGCTGGTGTTCGTCGGCTACGGCGTGAACGCGCCCGAGCGCGACTGGAACGATTACGAGGGCATCGACATGCGCGGCAAGACCGCGGTGATCCTCGTCAACGACCCCGATTATGCCAGCGAGGACCTGACCGGCCCCTTCAACGGCAAGGCGATGACCTTCTACGGACGCTGGACCTATAAATACGAGGAAGCCGCACGACAGGGTGCCGCGGGTGCGATCATCATTCACGACACCGCACCCGCCTCCTACGGCTGGAACGTGGTCGAGAGCAGCTGGTCGGGTCCGCAGGCCTATGCCCAGCGTGGGCCGAACGCGCCGCCGCTGACGAAGGTCAACGGCTGGGTGCAGAAGGACGTCGCAGCGCAGATCCTCGACGCCGCGGGATATGACCTGTCCGAACTCTCGGCCAGAGCCCGGAGTCGGGGCTTCGAGGCGGTGCCGCTGGGGCTCAAGGCCTCGACCAGCTTCGCCAACGATATCCGCAGCTTCCAGTCCCAGAACGTGATCGGCGTGCTGCCGGGTAGCGAGCGGCCCGACGAATACGTCATCCACACCGCGCATTGGGATCACCTCGGCCGCTGCAAGCCGGCGCCCGATGGCGACGACATCTGCAACGGCGCGATCGACAACGCTACCGGCACCGCGGCGCTGGTCGCACTGGCCGAAGCGCATGCCAAGGCAGGCGCGCCGCCGCGCAGCCTGGTGTTCCTCGCGGTGACCGCCGAGGAATCGGGTCTACTGGGCGCGCATTATTATGCCGAGAACCCGGTGTTCCCGCTGGCGCAGACCGTGGGCGGGATCAATATGGATGCGTTCCAGGTCGCCGGCCCGGCCCGCGACGTGACCGTGGTCGGCCCCGGCAAGTCGCAGCTCGACGCCTATCTCGAGGCGGCGCTGGTTTCCGATGGACGGATCGCGACTCCCAACCCCAAGCCCGAAGCGGGCTATTACTACCGCTCCGACCATTTCGCCTTCGCCAAGCGCGGGGTGCCGATGCTCTATATCGACGGCGGCGAAGATCTGATCGACGGCGGGCGCGCCGCCGGCGCCGCAGTGGCTGCGGACTACACAGAGAACCGCTATCACGGCCCCAAGGACGAGTTCGACGAGAGCTGGGACTGGTCGGGCGTGATGGGCGATCTGCAGCTCTACTACCGCATCGGACGCGCGCTCGCAGCCAGCGAGAGCTGGCCCAACTGGAACCCCGGCGACGAGTTCCGCGGCATTCGCGACGCCGATTGCGCGGCAAGCGCCGTCGGCTGCTGAGCCGGGGCGAGCGGGTTCGGACTATGGCCGTGACGATGCCGCCCGAATGGGCGCCGCAGGACTGGCTGTGGATCGGCTTCCCGCATGCGGCGGACGAATGGCCGGACGTGCTGGCGCGCGCGCAGGAGCAGATCGCCGGTTTCGCCAATGCCGTCGCCGAAAGCGGGCAGGAAGTCCGGCTGCTGGTCCGCGACGCCGCCAACGAGGCGCGGGCGCGGCGTCTGGTAACCGGCTCCGTGGTGCTCGATCGGCGCGAATATGGCGATGTCTGGCTGCGCGACACCGGGCCGCTGGTGATTGTCGGCGAGGAGGGCCGCGCCGCTCGCCGCTTCGGCTTCAACGGCTGGGGCGGCAAATACCTCATGCCCGGCGACCAGACGATCGGCGCGGAGCTGGCCCGCGATGCCGGACTGGCGCTTGAAAGTGCGGACTGGGTGCTCGAGGGCGGCGCGATCGACGGCGATGGCACCGGGCTGGCCATCACTACCGAGCAGTGCCTGCTCAATTCGAACCGCAACCCGCAGCTGTCGCGTGACGAGATCGCCGCGCGGCTCGACCGCGATCTGGGCTTCTCCCGCGTCGTGTGGCTGGGCGACGGGCTGATCAACGACCACACCGATGGCCATGTCGACAATCTCGCGCGCTTCGTCGCTCCGGGCCGGGTCGCGCTGGCCGAAGCCACCGGACCCGAGGATCCCAATGCGGCGATCTATTCCGACGCCGCGCGCCGTATCGAAGCAGCGGGTCTGGAGCTCGTCCGCATCCCGTCGCCAGGCCTGATCACCTCGGGAGACCGGGTCGAACCCGCGAGCTACGCGAATTTCGCTGTGACCAGCCATCTGGTGGTGGTCCCGACCTTCGGCTCGATCCACGACGAAGCGGGCGTGGCGGCGATCGGCGACCTGTTCCCCGACCGCGCCACAATCGGCCTGCCCGCCGATGCCGTGCTGGCGGGTGGCGGCGGTTTCCATTGCGCCAGCCAGCAGATGCCCTCGGCCACCAGCTCCGCCTCAAGCGCCGTTTAACCTTTCGTTAGCGAAACGGGCGGACAATGCTGCCATGGCTCAAACCATCGCTCTCTCTCGCTCGCAGTGGGTCCCGTCGGGGCTGACGGACGTCCTGCGCGCGGCAATCGTAGCCGGTTGCGCTCTCGCGCTGATCGTAGCGGGCCCGTTCGTGCCGTTCTGAACCTCTAGATCAGGCGCAGAACGGCCGCCAGCGCAGCGCCGCCCAGAACCAGTCCGACAATCGCGCGCCAGACCCTATCGGCGATCCGGCCCGAAAACCGATTGCCCAACGCATTGCCGACCAGCACGGCCGGGAACAGGAGCGCCGCCAGCAGCGGCAGCCGCAGCTCGAGCGCACTGATCGCCGCACCCGAGACCAGACCCGAAGCGGCCGCGATGGTGAATATCAGCATCATCGATGCCTTGGCGGTTTCCCGGTGGAGGGCGCGACCGACGTAATAGGGGACCACCGGCGGGCCGGGCATACCGGCATAGCCCGTCATCAGTCCGCTCAATACCCCCACACCGCCGGTAGTAAGCCGCCTGGGTATGGCGGTGCCGCCGCGTGGCAGGATGATGGCGACGAAAGCCGAGCACGCGATCCCCGCGATCACGACCCGCGCGATTCCCGGGCTGGTTGCAGCCAAAGCGATCAGCCCCAGCGGCGTCGTCACCACGACCAGGCCGGAAATCCACCATGCCGATCGCTCGCTGCCCCGCACCAGCCTGCGGATCTCGAGCAGACCGATGGCGAGCGACAGGCAGTTGGCGAGGATCACCGCTTCCAGCGGCGACAGTGCCAGCGCGAGGATCGGGACCAGCAGGATGGCCATCCCGAACCCGGTCAATCCGCGCACGAAGGCAGAACCGAACGCCGCAAGTAGCGCCGTCGCTATCTCCAGCGTATCATAGGCCTCGAGCGGCGACATTTCCTGGCTTGGCGATCAGGGGCGCAGATCGGGCGGTGTCGCAGCATCCTTGAGCATCGCGATCGCCTCGTCGAGCGTCGTCACCGTCTGATCCTTTTCGCCCAGCGTGCGGATCGCGACGGTGCCTTCCTCGGCCTCGCGCTTGCCCACCACCAGCAGATGCGGGACCTTGGCGAGGCTGTGTTCGCGCACCTTGTAGTTGATCTTCTCGTTGCGCAGATCGCAGGTCACCCGGATCCCCGCCGCTTCCAGCTTCGCCGTCACTTCCTTGGCATAATCGTCGGCATCGGAAACGATCGTCGCGACCACCGCCTGCGTCGGCGCCAGCCAGACCGGCAGCCGGCCGGCGAAATGCTCGATCAACACGCCGATGAAGCGCTCGAAAGTCCCGAAGATCGCGCGGTGGAGCATGACCGGGCGGTGCTTCTCGCCATCCACGCCGATATAGGTCGCATCGAGCCGCTCGGGCAGCACCCGGTCGGACTGGATCGTGCCGACCTGCCAGGTCCGGCCGATCGCATCGGTGAGATGCCATTCCAGCTTGGGAGCGTAGAACGCGCCCTCGCCGGGCAGTTCCTCCCAGCCGTATTCCCCGGTCGCCATCCCCGCTTCGTGCACCGCTGCGCGCAATTCGCTCTCGGCCTTGTCCCACATTTCGTCGCTGCCGAAGCGCTTCTCCGGCCGCAGCGCGAGCTTGATCTGGTAGCTGAAGCCGAAATGACCGTAGACGCTGTCGACCAGCCGGCAGAAGGCGCGGACCTCGTCGACCACCTGCTCCTCGGTACAGAAGATATGGCCGTCGTCCTGCGTGAACTGGCGCACGCGCAGGATACCGTGGAGCGCGCCGTGCGGTTCGTTGCGGTGGCAGCAGCCCATCTCGCCCAGCCGGATCGGCAGGTCGCGATAGCTGGTGATGCCCTGCTTGAAGACCAGCACATGCGCCGGGCAGTTCATCGGCTTGAGCGCCATCATGTCGCTGTCGCCGGCGATCAGCGGGGCGCCGGAT
>JAHJPT010000016.1 GCA_018819685.1 Alphaproteobacteria bacterium | reverse complement strand
CCGTGGTGCCCAGCTCGGGCAAAGTGCTGACCGGCGGCGTCGACGCGAACGCTCTGCAGCGTCCCAAGCGCTTCTTCGGCGCGGCGCGCAACATCGAGGAGGGCGGATCGCTCTCGATCATCGCCACCGCGCTGATCGATACCGGCAGCCGGATGGACGAGGTGATCTTCGAAGAGTTCAAGGGCACCGGCAACTCCGAGATCGTGCTCGACCGCAAGGTCGCCGACAAGCGCATCTTCCCCGCGCTCGATGTCGGCAAGTCCGGCACCCGCAAGGAGGAACTGCTGGTCGAGAAGGACAAGCTCTCGAAGATGTGGGTGCTGCGCCGCATCCTCATGCAGATGGGCACCATCGATTCGATGGAATTCCTGCTCGACAAGATGAAGGATTCCAAGACCAACGAGGATTTCTTCGAGACGATGAACCAGTAGGCGGTGCGCGCAATCGCCACCCGGTCACCGGCGCGGCGATTGCGGTTAACCGCTTGCTAGGGAAAATCGTGCAAGTCACTGGCGTATAAAGGATTACGCCATGGAACGCATTGTCTACACCAGCCGCGCTCGCACCGATCTGGCCAGCGACGAGGTCTTCAGGATCATCGAGACCTCGGCGCGCAACAACCCTGCGCGCGATGTGACCGGCTTCCTGATCTTCAACCAGAATCGATTCCTTCAGCTGGTGGAAGGCGAGCGGCAGGCACTCGACGAATTGCTCGGCGTTCTGAAGCGCGACCCGCGCCATTGCGATCTGGCGATCCATGTCCGCGAGCCGGCGACGAAGCGCTGCTTCCCGAACTGGCGGATGCGCCGTCTGGGATCGGCCTCCGAGAGCGGCGCGGAAATCCTGCACATCCTCGCCGAGCGCGACATCGGGCCGCAATGCATGCAGCTGGTGGGCGAGTTCCTGACCTATTCCGAGGTCGTCTCGCAGAAGCGTTCGGCCTAGCGCTTGCTGCGTTCCAGCTGCGCGGCCATCATTTCCCAGACCTTGTTCACCGCCTTGAGCGGTCGGACCATCACCTTGAAATCCAGGATCATTCCGTCTTCGTCGAAGCGGATGATGTCGACGCCGTTGACCGTGATGCCTTCCATCTCGGTGGTGAATTCGAGCATCGCGTTCTCGCCGTCCACCAGCTCGCGCACATAGCGGAAACTGTCGTTGCCCAGCGTCTGACCCGCCGCCGCGAGATAGGCGACGACCAGGTCGCGGCCGCGCTGCGGCGTGTGCACCACGGGGGAGTGGAACACCGCATCGGGATGGATGATCGCTGCGAGATCCGCGGTCGAACTGCCGTGGGCGAGCACCTTGTGCCAGCGAGCGAGGCCTTCTTTCGTCGTCATTCCACTCTCCTGAAGCTGTCGGCGCGTGCAGCCTGCCAATGACGCGCCAGAGGGGTGGCGTCGGCATCCTGCAGCAGCGCGCCGGGTTCGATGAAGCTGTAGATCCGGTCGACCGCGTCGGACCGAGCCCCGTTGAGCCGCTCGCGCATGTCGTGCGGTTTGATGTCCCATGGCGTCTCGAGCCCCATCGCGACCACGATTTCACGCAGCGATTTGAGCGTGGCGCGATGGAAGCGCGCCACGCGCGGGGCCTTTTCCTCGACCACCAGTCCGCGCTGGCGCCATTCCTCCTGCGTCGCGACTCCGGTCGGGCAGTGGCCGGTGTGGCAGTTCATCGACTGGATGCACCCCAGCGAGAACATGAAGGGGCGCGCGGCGTTGCACCAGTCCGCGCCCAGCGCGAAGGATTTCGCCATCTGCGCGCCCGAATGAATCTTGCCCGCCGCCGCGATCCTGACCCTGTCGCGCATGCCGATGCCTACCAGCATGTTGCGCACGAAGATCTGCCCTTCGCGCAGCGGCATGCCGACCGAATTGCTCAGTTCGAGCGGCGCCGCGCCGGTTCCGCCCTCGGCCCCGTCGACGGTGATGAAATCGGGGTGCATTCCGGTTTCCAGCATCGCCTTGGCGATCGCGAAGAGTTCGTGGGGCTGGCCGACGCACAGTTTGATGCCGACCGGCTTGCCGCCCGACAGTTCGCGCAGATCGGTGAGGAACTGGAGCATCTCGATCGGGGTGGAGAAGGCCGGATGGGCGGCGGGAGAGACCACCGTCTCGCCCACCGGCACGCCGCGGGCCGCAGCGATCTCCTCGGTGACCTTGGTGCCCGGCAGCACGCCGCCGTGGCCCGGCTTGGCCCCCTGGCTCAGCTTGACCTCGATCATCTTGACCTGATCGGTGTCGGCATTGTCGCGGAATTTTACCGGGTCGAAGGAGCCATCGGGGTGGCGGCAGCCGAAATAGCCGCTGCCGAGCTCCCAGATCAGATCGCCGCCCGGCTTGCGGTGATAGCGGCTGATGCTGCCTTCGCCGGTGTTGTGGGCGAAGCCGCCCATCGCCGCGCCGGCGTTGAGCGCCTCGATCGCGCTGGCCGAGAGCGAACCGAAGCTCATCGCGGAGATGTTGAGCAGCGAGGTGGTATAGGGCTTCGAGCAGGTGCCGGCACCGACCTCGACGCTCCAGAATTCGGGAATTTCGTCGCGCGGGACGATCGAATGGCCCAGCCATTCGTACTCCTCGGAATAGACGTCGAGTTCGGTCCCCATGGGGTGCGAATCGAGATCGCCCTTGGCCCGGGCATAGACCAGCGCCCGCGCCTGGTGGCTGAAGGGCCGCCCCTCCAGATCGCTTTCGACGAAATAGGCCTGCGCGAAAGGGCGCAAATCCTCTGCCAGCCAGCGAATGCGCGCAAACAGCGGATAATTGCGCCACAGCGTATGCTTGCGCTGGAAGAAGTCCCACACCGCCACGCCGGTGATCGGGACGAGCAGCCACAGCGCCCAGTGCAGCGGCGGGACGAGCCAGGCGGCGGCAACCAGCGCAAGCAGCAGCGCGGGGATTACATAGCGTAAAGGTAGCCGGTCCAAACCCGGCTCCTAGAGCAGATGCTCCTCGAAGAATTCCGCAGTGCGCTTGTCGGCCAGCTGCGCTGCCTGCTCGGCACGGCGCTTGCCGAATTCGGTCGCGAAGCCGTGGTCGAGGCCTTCGTAATCGTAGAGCGTCACCTTGGGGTGGTCGTCCAGACCTTCGTGCATCGCCTTCTGCGTGTCCTTGTCGACGAAGCCGTCCTCGGTCGGAATATGCAGCAGCAGCGGATGGGCGATGGCTTGCTTCTCGCGCAGCAGACCGTCGATGCCGACACCGTAATAGCCCACGCTGGCGTCAACATCGGTGCGCGCAGCGGTCATATAGGCGAGCCTGCCGCCCAGACAGTAACCGACGCAGCCGACCTTCTTGCCGCCGCTTTCCTTGCGCGCCCAGGTGATCGCAGCCTCGATGTCGCGAATGCCCTGATCCTGGTCGAAATCGCCCATCAGCTCGAGCGCACGCTGGAACTCGGGTTCGACATCGGGGTCGAGTTCGATCCCGCGCTCGAGCCTCCAGAACAGATCGGGCGCCACCGCCAGATAGCCTTCCTCGGCCAGCCGATCGCATTTGCGGCGGATGCCGGCGTTGATCCCGAAGATCTCCTGGATCACCACGATCGCGGCCTTGGGTGCGTCGGCGGGGCGGGCGACATAGGCCTTGAAGCTGTCGTCGCCGGCCAGGGTCGCAATCGAAACGGTCTCGCTCATCGGTCTTCTCTCCTTCGGGGGAATTTCGCTGTGCGCTTGTCTCGCGCGCTTTGCAGACCCAGATAGGCTGCACAAGAACTAACGGAGGAAGCCCGATGAAGGTCCATGTGGAAATCGATTGCACGCCCGAAGAGGCGCGCGCCTTTATGGGGCTGCCCGATGTCGGCAAGGCCAATGCGGTCTATGTCGACATGATGGCGGGCGCGATGAAGGGCGTTTCCGACACCGACAAGCTGCAGGAATACGCGCGCCAGCTCGCCCCGATGGGGCAGGCGGG
>JAHJPT010000222.1 GCA_018819685.1 Alphaproteobacteria bacterium | reverse complement strand
GGCACCGCGCTGCTAACCTGGTTCACCCCGACCCGCTGGTGGGACGGCAAGCTGCTCGATTTCGCCGATGGGCTGGGGCTCACCGCCTATGCGGTGATCGGCGCCGCCAAGGCGCTCAGCTACGGGGTCCCGCCGATCCCCGCGATCCTGATGGGGGTGGTCACCGGGACCGTGGGCGGGATCATTCGCGACATGATCGCCGGGCGCCCGTCGATCATCATGCGCCCCGAGCTCTACGTGACCGCGGCCGCGCTCTCCGCCACGCTTGCGGTAGTGGGCGAGATGATCCCGCTGCAGCGCGGCTGGGTCTGGGTCGTCGCGGTCACCGCCGGCTACGCGCTGCGCGCCGCGGCGATCCACTGGAAACTGGCTCTGCCCGCCTATCGCGACCCCCTCATCGGCAACGAATAGCGGTTCGTAAGGACTGATACTCAGTAGCCGCCGGGATATTCGCTGCCGATCTCGTCCTGTTCGAGATCGCCAGGGAGCGGACCGCCGGGATAGGCGGGGAGCGGCTGGTTGCGCGTAGCCGGCAAGGTCGGCTCCGCAGCGACATTGGCCCAGGCCGCGCGGTAGCTGGCATCGTCGTACTGACGGTCCTCGGCAGGGGCGATCGCATAGGGTTCGGAGCCGTCGCCGAGCGCATAGCCGTCATCATAGGCTGCCTCGCCATTGCCGAGGTCGATGGCGCGGATCCGGCCATCGGCATCGATCGCGCAACTGAAGCCCGCGCCATCGTAAAGCCTGCCGGTCACGCGCCAGCCGCGGGCATCGCGATCCACCGAATCGACGCTCTCGACCCGGGCGTCTCGCTCGATCCGCTCAACGCACATCGCCGCCGCGCGATCGAGCCCGGTGGGTTCGGTACCGCGATAGCTGGTATCCGGATAACGAGCGTCCGGATATCGCGTCTCGCGCTCGTTGTCCCGCGACGCGGCACTGGCGATCGCCGCAATCCCGCCGAGGATCAGCACCCCGGTGAGAATGTCGCCCGCATCGACGCGGCCGCGATCGTAGCGCCCATAACGGTGGTCGTACCGGCGGTCGTGGCGATAGCGGCGGTATTGATCGTAGGTCTGGCCCTCGCCCGCGTTCCACGCCAGTTCGGCGGCCATGGCGCTGCGGCTGGCGGAAGCAGGCAGCTCGGCCGCCATGGCGGGCGAAGCGGTCAGCGAAAGCGCCGCCAGCATGGCGGGAGCGGCGGCGAAACGAGCGAATCTAATCATGGCATGTCCCCAAGCGGACCGCCCCACCCCGGTCCTGCGAATACGAGAGATGAGTAGGCGGCCCAGGCTAAATCGTGCCTGAACCGCCTTTGTGGGACCTCATCCAGCGCGCGGCGGCGCCAGCCTCAACGCAGGCCGCGGATGCCGTTGTAGTTTATGTCGCGGATCTGGCCGCGATAATCGACCTGACAGTTGAAGCGGCCCTGATCGGCGCGCTGATAGCCACGGCGGTCGTATCGATCATAGCGATCATAGCGCCCGCCCCGGTAACCCCGCTGGCCATCGACCACCAGATTGCCGCGGATGCGGAAGCCGTTGCGGTTGTCGTCGACGTCGCGGATCTGGGTCACGTCGGCGTAGCGATAGCCGTAGCGGCGGGCGTTGTTCTCGACCGCAGCGACGCAGCGCTGAACCGCAGCGCGCGGATCGACGCGGGCGTACCGGTCGTAGCCGTAGCGACGATCATCGTAGCGGCGGTCGTAACGATCGTTGTTCCCGCCCAGCGCCCCGGCGGCGATTGCGATCCCACCCAGGATGACGGCTCCGGCGATCACATCGCCGGCGTCGATGCCGCCATCGTTGCGGTCGCGGGCGACCGCCGGGGTCGCGGATGCCAGTGCCATTGCGCCTGCCGCGACGGTGGCCATGCTTCCCCGGGCGAATGCTTTGGTGATGGTTTTCATGGATCGCTCCTCATGCTCGGCCGTCGCGGGAGTGCTTTGGCTTCACATGAGGTTCTAGGCGAGTGGCGGTGAGGCGAGGCTGAATTTCACCGACAGCACCCGTTCAGTTTTACCGCGCCTAAACTGAACGGGTGTGGCAAAAGCCTAGTCGGCGGGCGGAACCTCCAGCCCGGTGTGGTGCGCGAGGAAGGCGAGGATGTCGCCATATTCGTCGATGATCTTGTCGGTCGGCTTGCCGGAGCCGTGGCCGGCGCGGGTCTCGATCCGGATCAGCTGCGGCTCCTCGCCCAGCTCCGCCGCCTGCAGCGCGGCGGTGTATTTGAAGCTGTGGCCGGGGACCACGCGGTCGTCGGTGTCGGCGGTGGTCACCAGCAACGCG
>JAHJPT010000221.1 GCA_018819685.1 Alphaproteobacteria bacterium | reverse complement strand
TGTTCCGCCACCACACCGAACTGGTCGAACCGCTGAGCCTCGACGAAGCCTATCTCGACGTCACCACCGACCGGCTCGGGATCGGATCGGAGACAAGGATCGCCGAGCTGATCCGCCAGGAAATCCGCGCCAAGACGCAGCTCACCGCCAGCGCCGGGGTGAGCTACAACAAATTCCTCGCCAAGCTCGCCAGCGACCAGAACAAGCCCGACGGGCTATGCGTGATTCGCCCCGGCGAGGGCGCGCAATTCGTTGCCCAACTGCCGGTGCGGCGGTTCCACGGGGTCGGTCCCAAGGGCGCGGAGAAGATGGCGCGGCTCGGCATCGCGACGGGCGCGGATCTGGCGGGCAAGGACATCGCCTGGCTGCGCGCGCATTTCGGCAGTTTCGCCGATTATCTCTACCGCGCCGCACGCGGGATCGATTTGCGCCCGGTGCGGTCGAGCCGGATCCGCAAATCGGTCGGCGGCGAGCGGACCTTCGGCGAGGACATCTCCAGCGGACCGGCTTTGCGGGAGACTCTGGAGGATATCATCGCCATCGTCTGGGCCAGCATCACCCGCGCCGAGGCACGCGGGCGCACGGTCACGCTCAAGCTCAAATACACCGATTTCCAGATCACCAGCCGCGCGAAATCGCTGCCGCGCGCATTCGCGGGTCGCGACGAATTCGCGCAGGCGGCGCGCGCGCTGCTCGACGAGATGCTGCCGCTGCCGATGCCGATCCGGCTGATGGGACTGACGCTGTCGAAGCTGGAGCGCCCCAAGCAGGAGAACGGCGCGGACGAGGAGCTGCCGCGCCCCGATGCGCAATTGTCGCTGCTCTAGAGCCCGCCGTTCACCCGCTCGCGCCAGAACGCCAGCCGGGCGCGGGTGCGCGGGCTGAGCGGTTCGGGCAGCGATTGCAGCGGAAAGAACTTCGCCTCCACCACCTCGCGGCGATCGGGCCGGGGCTCGTCATGGGTCATGCAGGTGAATACATGCGCGGTGTGCGGCGAGCCCGAGACCTGTTCCTCGAACTGGCCGACCAGCCGCGCGCCTTCGGCAGTGCAAGCGGTTTCCTCGCGCAATTCGCGCACCGCCGCCTGCTGGGGCGTCTCGCCGCGCCGGATCCCGCCGCCGGGCAGGAACCAGCCGCTCGGGCCGTAGCTGTGGCGGACCAGCAGCACGTGGTCGCGGTGGTCGCAGGCGATCATCGTCACCCCCTCGAGCGGGGTGCCGCGCCACAACCGCCAGCGGTGACGCAGATCATGCGCCAGCCGCAGCCCGAGGCGGTGGAGCTTCGCGATCATCCCGCGAAGACCGTGACCTGCCGGCGCGCGGCGGCGGGCAGGCGCGCCATGGGCAGATCGCCCTCACCCGCCTCGTCCGCCTCTGCCGCCGCATGGGCCGCCGCCAGCGCCGCCGCCATGACGTCACTCTTGTCGTCACCGCGGATGACGAAAGCTATCTCGCCGCTGTCGAGCAGCGCCGGAATGGTCAGGCTGATCCGGTCGAAGGGCGCTTCGGGCGGGAGTGGATCGGGGGTGAGCTGCACCACGTTGCGCGGATCGTCGGCGCGCGGATCGGTGTTGGGGAACAGCGAGGCGACATGGCCGTCCGCACCCATTCCCAGCCAGGCGAGCGCGAAATGCGGAACCTGCTCCATCACGCTCAGCGTGACCACCTCGGCTCCGACCGGCTCGAACAGCCGCCGCAGCTTCCCGGTGTTGCTGGCTTCGTGATCCTCGGGAACCACGCGGTCGTCGTTGGGCCACACCACCAGCCGCTCCCATGGCAGATCGTGCGCCAGCAGCGCCTCGATGATCGGGAACGGAGTGGAGCCGCCCGGGACGGTGATCGTCACCGGACCGGCGGACGCGCGAAAGGCCCGCTGCACCCGTGCAGCGAGCCAGTCGGCGATGGCGGCGTCGCTCGCGCCATCGATGCGGGTGATGTCGGTCATCGCCGCGCCCCTGGTCAGGCGCGCGTTACTTGGCGGTCTGGCCGAGGAACCAGATGCGCTCCTCGCACTGGTCGATCCAGTCGTCGACGATCCCGCTGGTGGCGTTGTCGCCCACCTTCTCGGCCTCGTCCTTCACCTCGTTCAACCGGTCGTGCAGCTTGCGATTGGCATCGCGCAGCTCCTCGACCATCGCATCAGCGGAGATGGTGACGTCGTCCTGGTCCTTGACCCGCGTGGCCTTGCCGATCGAGCCGATCGAGGTGAGCGTGTTTTCGCCGTTCTTGCGGACCCGCTCGCCGATATCGTCGACCGTGCCGATCAGCTGCGCCGCCTGTTCGTCGAACAGCAGATGCAGATCGCGAAAGCGCGGCCCGGCGACATGCCAGTGGAAGTTCTTCGTTTTTACATAGAGCGCGAAAGTATCGGCGAGCGCGCCATTGAGCGCTTCGACAAGTCCGGCTTTGGCGTTGTTGCCCAGTTCAGTCATATTTCCTCCTGTTGCGGCCGCGGCTCTCGCGGCACCGATGTATCGCAGATTGAACGGCGGAGGGACCGGTTTGTTTCATGCAGGAGCTTGGTTGCTGAAATCGACTGCGGCGATCATCAGACGATCCCGCGTGCGGTCAGAGCGATTACCAGCGCGGTCGCCAGCGTGATGCTGCCGATCGCGACCCGGATCTTGCGAAGCGGCACTCTGCGCTCGAGCGAATAGCCCAGCATCCAGCCCATCGCCAGCGCGGCACCGCCGCCGAGCGCCCCGCCCAGCGCCGCCATCTGCGGCGAGACGGTGGCGGCGGCGATGGCGAAGATGCAGAAGCGGGCGCCGTCGCCGAGCTGGCGCGAAAGCAGCACGATCGCCAGCGCGGCGAGCGAACGGGTCGGCTCGCGCGCGGGTGCCTCGCGGTTGCGCCAGAACAGTTCGAGCGATGCCGCCGCCAACGCGAAGGCGACCAGCATGGTCTCCGCCGCATCCGAGATCAGCGTCTCGACCCGCCAGCCCGCCCAGGCCAGCGCCGCCGCGCTCAACGCCGCGCAGGCCAGCGCGACCGCCAGCACCGGCCGCGAACCGCCGAAATGCCCGCTCAGCCGCGCGACGATCAGCTGGTCGCGCGCACCGATCCCGGCGAGAAACGCCGCGGCCATCGCGAAGATCAGCGAGGCGGTCATGGCTGCGCGGGTGGCGTGATCGGCATGCAAGCTCCTGTCTGGCGGCGCGCTCGTGCATGCGATAGCACTCCGTCCGGAAAAAGTTAACGAGCGGAGGACGGGTGATGGAATTGAGCGAAGGCATGGCGGCGGTGGTGACCGGGGGCGCATCGGGTCTGGGCAAGGCGAGCGCAAGCGCGCTGGCGCAGGCCGGGCTCAAGGTGGCGATCTTCGACCTCAACCGCGAGGCGGGCGAGGCGCATGCGCGCGAGATCGGCGGGACCTTCCACCATGTCGACATCACCGACGAGGATTCGGTCGTCGCCGGGTTCGAGGCCGCGCGCGCGGCGCATGGCCAGGAGCGCGTCACGGTGCATTGCGCGATGGCGAGCCGGCGCGGCAAGACGCTGGGCTGGGACAAGGCAAGCGGCGGCTACAAGCGGCTGCCGACCGAAGACTATGCCTTCGGCGCCGAGGGGATCCTCGTGTCCTCCTATCGAATCGCCAGCCTTTCGGCGCTGGGGATGGCCAATGCCGAACCGCTCAATGCGGATGGCGAGCGCGGCTGCATCACGCTGACCGCCAGCGTCGCGGCGCAGGACGGCCAGATCGGACAGGTGATCTACGGCAGCTGCAAGGCGGGAGTGAACGGGCTGGTGCTGCCGATGGCGCGCGATTTGATGGACATGGGCATCCGCGTGAATTCCGTGATGCCCGGAATCTTCGCCACCCCGCTGATGCTGGGAATGAAGGACCGCAACCCGCAGATGTGGGACCAGCTCAACGCCAGCGTCCCCTTCCCCAAACGGCTCGGCCACCCCGAGGAATTCGCCTCGCTGATCCTCGAGATCGCGCGCAATTCCTATCTCAACGCGCACCAGTTCCGGCTGGATGGCGCGATCCGCATGCCTCCTCGCTGATTTTGTGTATGCACGCCCATCCGGGCGCGCAGCATCCTCGGCCCTGACGGGCCTGCGGGCGGCCGGTCGGCCTTGCGGTCGCCGATGCGACCGTGCTCCGCCACCCCTGTCGAGAGTTCGCAGGCTCTGCAGAGGATGGATCGGGATCAAGCGGCAGAACGACGCCGCAGGCGTCGCAAGGGCGACTGCCCGCCCGCAGCGCCGAAGGCGCGAGGACATCGCGCGCCCGGATGGGCGTGCACAACCAAAACTGGAGCGGGTGAAGGGAATCGAACCCTCGTCGTCAGCTTGGGAAGCTGCTGCTCTACCATTGAGCTACACCCGCGGCGCGGTGGGGGCGATTTGCCTGTGCGCGGAGGCGCGGTCAACATGGATTTTCGCATCCGCGCCCGCTAGGCCCCCGCGATTGTCACCGCAGCGGAGCGCTTCTTCCTCATGATCACCGACGACCGGATCATCCTCGGGCTGCTGGCCCTCATCCTCGGCTTCGTGTTCGCGACGCGCGACCGCGAGGGGTGGCAGCGCTTCTACACCTTCGTGCCGATCATCCTGGTGTGCTATCTGGTGCCTTCGCTGATGGTCACCTTCGGGCTGATCGATACCGAGGAAAGCAATCTGTGGCCGGTGGCGAAGGATTACTTCCTCCCCGCCGCGCTGTTCCTGATGACGCTGTCGATCGATCTCAAGGGCATTCTTGGGCTGGGCAACAAGGCGATCATCATGTTCCTGACCGCCACCGTCGGGATCATCCTTGGCGGGCCGCTGGCGCTTTGGGTGGTCGCGCAGTTCGATCCGAGCATTCTGGGCGAAGGACAGAGCGCAGCCTGGCGCGGGCTGGCGACGCTGGCGGGCAGCTGGATCGGCGGCGGCGCCAACCAGACCGCGATGCTCGAGGTCTACGGCTATCCGCTCGAGCTGTTCGGCGCGCTGCTGGCGGTGGATATCATCGTCGCGGAAATCTGGATGGTGTTCCTGCTTTACGGTGCGGGCGCGAGCGAGCGGGTCGACCGCTGGCTGGGCGCGGACAGTTCGGCGATCGACCGGTTGCGCGACAAGATGGCCGGCTACACCTCTTCGATCGAGCGGGTCGCCGGGGCCAACGACTATGTGCTGCTGTTCGGGGCGACCTTCGCGGTGGTCGGATTGTCGCATCTGCTCGGCAATTTCCTCGGCGGCTTCTTCGCCGATCTGCAGGGCGAGGACGCGACGCTGGCGAGCAGTTTCTTCTGGGTGGTCGTGATCGCCACCACGGTCGGGCTGGCGGCCAGCTTTACCCGCGCCCGCGAACTGGAAGGCGTCGGCGCGAGCAAGTTCGGGACGCTGTTCATCTTCGTCCTGGTCGCGGTGATCGGCACGCGGATGGACATCACCAAGATCGCCGAAGCGCCCGCCTTCATGGCGATCGGCGTGATCTGGATGCTGTTCCACTCGATCCTGCTGATCGCGGTGGCCAAGGCGATCAAGGCGCCGTTCTTCTTCGTCGCGGTGGGCAGCAAGGCCAATGTCGGCGGCGCGGCCTCGGCCCCGGTGATCGCCAGCGCCTTCCACCCCGCGCTCGCCCCGGTGGGCGTGCTGCTGGCGGTGCTGGGTTATGCGCTGGGCACTTATGGCGCGATTCTGTGCGCGCAGATGATGGCCGCGGTGGGCTAGCGCCGCGCACCCGAACCCCGGTTGCAAATGAAACCGGGTTGCGCTCGGACCCCTCGCGCGCCTAGGCCGTTGGGCAGAAAAGAGAGGTATTCATGCGCACCATCGATCACGTCCTCGCTGCGGGCACCACCGGTTCCGGCAGCTCCGCTCGCACCCACAAGATCTGGAACCCGTCGACCGGCGAGATCCAGGCCGAGGTCGCGCTGGGCGACGCCGCGCTGCTCGACCGCGCGGTGACGGCAGCCAAACAGGTCCAGCCCGGCTGGGCCGCGACCAATCCTCAGCGCCGCGCGCGGGTGATGTTCGCCTACAAGCAGCTGATCGAGGAGAACATGCAGGAGCTCGCCGAGCTGCTCGCCTCCGAACACGGCAAAGTGGTCGACGATGCCAAGGGCGACGTCCAGCGCGGGCTCGAGGTGATCGAATACGCCTGCGGCATCCCCCAGGTGATGAAGGGCGAATACACGCAAGGCGCCGGTCCGGGGATCGACGTCTATTCGATGCGCCAGCCGATCGGCATCGGCGCAGGGATCACCCCGTTCAACTTCCCCGCGATGATCCCGATGTGGATGTTCGGCATGGCGATCGCGGCGGGCAACGCCTTCATCCTCAAGCCTTCCGAGCGCGATCCTTCCGTGCCGGTGCGGTTGGCCGAACTGTTCCTCGAGGCCGGCGCGCCCGAGGGGCTGCTGCAGGTCGTCCATGGCGACAAGGAATTGGTCGACGCCATCCTCGACCATCCCGATATCGCGGGCGTCAGCTTCGTCGGCAGCTCCGACATCGCGCATTACGTCTCGAAGCGCGGCGCCGAGGCGGGCAAGCGCGTCCAGGCGATGGGCGGCGCCAAGAACCACGGCATCGTCATGCCCGACGCCGATCTCGACATGGTGGTCAACGATCTCGCGGGCGCCGCCTTCGGCTCGGCGGGCGAGCGCTGCATGGCGCTCCCCGTGGTCGTGCCGGTGGGCGAGGACACCGCGGACCGGCTGCGCGAAAAGCTCATCCCGGCGATCAACGCGCTGCGTATCGGGGTCTCCAACGATCCCGACGCGCATTACGGCCCGGTGGTCACCCCCGAGCACAAGGCGCGGATCGAGGGCTGGATCGACACCGCCGAGAAGGAAGGCGCCGAAGTCGTCATCGATGGCAGAGGCTTCTCGCTGCAGGGTCACGAGAAAGGCTTCTTCGTC
>JAHJPT010000220.1 GCA_018819685.1 Alphaproteobacteria bacterium | reverse complement strand
CGCCGCTATGGATTTCGGCTTCGCCGGTGCGGATGACGGCGCCTGGCCGCAGCCCTCGGCCGGGCAATCGGCCGATCCGCTGCACGGGCAGCCCGAATTCGACCCCGATCCCGATCATCGCCCGCTCTACGGCAAGCATGTGCTCGTGACCGCGGGACCGACCTGGGAGCGGATCGATCCGGTCCGCTATCTCGCCAACCGCAGCTCGGGCAAGCAGGGTTTCGCCATCGCGGCGATGGCCGCCGGAGCCGGCGCGCGGGTGACGCTGATCGCCGGCCCGGTGCATCTGCCGACCCCGATCGGGGTGGACCGGATCGATGTCGAAAGCGCGGAGGAAATGAACGCCCGGGTCAAACAGGCTCTCCCTGCCGATATCGCGTTCATGGTGGCGGCGGTGGCCGACTGGAAGAGCAGCCATGTGGCCAATGAGAAAATGAAAAAGCGCGGCTCGGCGCCGCCCGCGCTGATCCTCTCGGAAAATCCCGATATCCTCGCCACCGTCGCTTCGGGGCGCAACCGCCCCAAGCTGCTGATCGGCTTTGCCGCTGAGACCGAGAACCTGCTCGAGAACGCCACGGCCAAGCGCAAGCGCAAGGGCGCGGACTGGATCATCGCCAATGATGTCACCGACGGCGGCGACGGCGGGGTGATGGGCGGCGACAGCAATCGCGTCGAGATCGTCACCGAGAACGGTATCGAGACGCTCGAGCCCATGTCCAAGACGGACGTCGCGCGCGAATTGGTGCGCCGCGCCGCCGATGCGCTGGGCGCGGCGCGGGACGACAGCGATGACTGATCGGGTCGCCGTGCGGATCAAGCGCCTGCCGCATGGCGAAGGGCTCGATCTGCCCGCCTACGCGACGCCCGGTGCGGCCGGGATGGACGTCGTCGCCGCCGAAGCGGTCGAGCTTGCTCCCGGCGCGCGCCATGCTGTCGCCACCGGTCTCGCGCTCGCCATTCCCGAAGGATATGAAATCCAGGTCCGGCCTCGCTCGGGTCTCGCGCTCAAGCATGGGATCGGCGTGCCCAACGCGCCGGGCACGATCGATTGCGATTATCGCGGCGAGCTCAAGATCATCCTCGTCAACCACGGGGAGGAGGCCTTCACGATCGAACGCGGCGACCGTATCGCGCAGCTCGTGCTCGCTCCGGTGGTCCGGATCGCCTGGGACGAAGTTGCGGATCTCGATGCTACCCAGCGCGGCGCAAGCGGTTTCGGGTCGACCGGCGGACATGCCGCGCTGAGTTGATCGGCGCGGCCTGCACCACGAAAAAGGGCGACCCTGCGGGCCGCCCTTCATGTGCGATTCCGGATATGCCGATCAGTCGGCCCTGCGCACCGGCTTGTTTTCCGGAGCGATCGAGATGCGCACCGTCTCGCCGGATCTGCCGGGGAAGTCGGTGAACATCGCCTCGACCAGATTGGGCACCAGATATTGCAGGCGATCCGAGGTGGAAACCGCTTCGGCCTTGCCCTCGAACAGACGTTCGCCGGTGGCGGTGCGATCGATCTTGAGATCGATACCGCTGGTGTAGACGGTGGTGCTGGTCACCTCGGGGCCGCCGAACCACGGATCGTAGAAACCGTAGCCCCAGCGGCTGCCGTAGAAGGGCGAGCGGTAGCGCAGGCTCGAACGGTAGAAGGGACTCCCGTAGCCGTACCACGGGTTGTAGAACGGGTCGCGGAAGCCGGTGGCGCGCAGACGTTCGCGGCCGTTATCGACCCCGTAGTCGAAGCGCACCAGCAGGCTGGCGGTCTCGGGCGAGGCGGCCTGGGTATATCCCAGACGCTGCATCTGCGCTTCGACCCGATCGGCGTAGAGCGCGAATTCGAGCCCACCGGCCAGTGCCGGATCGTCCGCGACCACGGCGAAGCTTTCACCCGCAGGGGCGGGAAGCTGCGTCTGGAAGCGCGAGACATCGGCCTTGAACGGCGTGGCGCAAGCGGCAAGGCTGGCGAGAATTATGGGAACGGAGGCCAGCTTGATGGTGCGCCCCAGGCCCCGGTTGCGGGTGGTCATGGTGATTCCTTTCGAGTCGATCGCGCCGCGCGCGGTCGTTTCCCACGAACCATGCTGTCAGCGTTGGAATACGATGTAAATCACAGGTCCTGAACCGGGATTGAATGCCTTACTTATCAGGGGATTAGCCAATCCGTGGCGCTGGGGGCTATCAGGCTCTGACAAGACCCAGGGCGCGATAGACGGAATCGAGCGTCGGGCCGGCCAGCGTTCGCGCGCGTGCGGCGCCCGTCGCGAGGATGGCGTCGAGCGATTCGCGGTCCTCCAGCAGCTCGGTGAAACGCCGCGAGATCGGGCGCAGCGTCTCGACCAGCAGATCGCCCAACGCGGGCTTGAATGCGCCGAAGCCCTGACCGGCGAATTCGCCCAGCACATCCTCCGCGCTGCGATCGGCCACCGCGGCGTAGATGGTGACGAGGTTGAGCGCTTCGGGGCGCTCCGGCAGACCCGCCAGTTCGCCCGGCAGCGGTTCGGGATCGGTCTTGGCCTTCTTGATCTTGCGCATCACCGTGTCGGGATCGTCGGACAGGTTGATGCGGCTGAGATCCGAAGGATCGGATTTGCTCATCTTCGCGGTTCCGTCGCGCAGGCTCATGATCCGCGCTGCGACCGGCGGGATGAAGGGCTCGGGCAGGGTGAAGACCGGGGCTTCTTCAGAAGCGAAATCATTGTTGAACTTCTGCGCGATGTCGCGCGCCAGTTCGAGGTGCTGCTTCTGGTCCTCTCCCACCGGCACATGGGTGGCCTGATAGAGCAGCACGTCGGCCGCCTGCAGCACCGGGTAGGAGAACAGCGCGACCGACTGCCCCTCGCGGTTCTTGCCCGCCTTGTCCTTCCACTGCGTCATGCGGTTGAGCCAGCCCATCCGCGCGGTGCCGCTGAGCAGCCATTGCAGCTCGGCGTGCTGCGGGACCTG
>JAHJPT010000219.1 GCA_018819685.1 Alphaproteobacteria bacterium | reverse complement strand
GGCAACAG
The DNA here is from genome assembly GCA_018819685.1 of Alphaproteobacteria bacterium. Lineage (GTDB taxonomy): Bacteria > Pseudomonadota > Alphaproteobacteria > Sphingomonadales > Sphingomonadaceae > Qipengyuania > Qipengyuania benthica. The sequence continues at coordinate 7,186 of JAHJPT010000219.1, read as the reverse complement.
CCCGTTCTGCGAAACCTTCATGGACGATGTGAAGGTGCCCAAGAGCTATGGCGAGGACATCCCCGGCTATGTCGGCGAGATCAACCGCGGCTGGGACGTGGCGAAATATCTGCTGGGTCACGAACGCGAAATGATCTCCGCCACCGGCGGCGGCGACCGCGCGTCGTCCCTGGGCGCGGTGAGCAGCCGTCAGGGCGAGTTGGACCCGGTGCTGCGCGCCGAAATGGCGATGTTCGACGTCGATGCGCTGTCCTTCACCGCCATGAGCGAGAAGTTCATGGACGAGTTGAAGGTCGGCAAGGGCCATCCCGCTCAGCCCAACATGCTCAAATACGCCGGGACCGAACTGAACAAGCGCCGCCACGAGCTGATCATGGCTGCGGGCGGCAGCACCGCACTGGAGTGGGAGAGCGAGGAGACCGCCGGTGGCAAGCCAGCGCGCAGCTGGCTGCGGACCAAGGCCAATTCCATCGAGGGCGGGACCAGCGAAGTGATGCTGAACGTCATTTCCAAACGGATTCTCGACCTTCCGGGAGCTTAACTGCCGTCACCCCAGCGAAAGCTGGGGTCGCGGTCGATACGATCCGAACCCTGCCGAACCAGATCCCGGCTTTGCGCGGGATGACGAGAGAGGAAGAGGCGAATGCCACTTTATCACGACGACGATCAGACCATGCTGGCGGAGAGCGCCAGCCAGTTCATGTCCGAACAGGGCAACACCCAGAAGCAGCTGCGCCACTGGCGCGACCGCGATTGCAAAGACGGTTTCGGCCATGAGCTGTGGAAGCAGTTCGCCGAGATGGGCTTTACCGGCATCCTGGTCGGCGAAGACCACGGCGGGCTCGGGATGGGCCATGTCGAAGCGGGCATCGTGCTCGAGGAAATCGGTCGCAACCTGACCCCGTCGCCCTTCCTCACCAGCTCGGTGCTGGCGGCGACCGCGCTGGCGCATGCGAGCGACGATGCCAAGGGCCGCTGGCTTCCCGGCATGGTCGAAGGCGAGAAGGTCTATGCCATCGCCATCGACGAGGGCGCCAAGCATCGCCCGGAAACGATCCGCACCAAGGCCGAGAAATCGGGCAACGGCTTTAAGATTTCCGGTCAGAAGGACTTCGTGATCCACGGCGCCAGCGCCGACATGATGATCGTCGCCGCGCGCACCTCGGGCGGCGACAGCGACGAGGATGGAATCACGCTGTTCGCGGTGCCGAAGGATGCCAGCGGGATGAGCCACGACGCGGTCCGGCTGGTCGACAGCTCGGTCGCGACCCACACGAAATTCGACAGCGTCGAGCTTGATGGCGATGCGGTGATCGGCGAGGTCGATGGTGGACGCGCTGTGCTCGACGCGATGCTCGTAGCCGGACGTGTCGGTGCCGCCGCGGAAGGCGTGGGCGTAGCTCGGGGCGCGATGGACATGACCGTCGACTATCTCAAGCAGCGCAAGCAGTTCGGAAAGCTGATCGGCGAATTCCAGGCGCTCCAGCACCGCGCCAGCCATCTCTATTCCGAGGTCGAAATCGCCCGCGCGGTGGTGATCAAGGCGGCGCAGCTGCTCGACGGCGGCAGCGAGAAGGCCGATTTGATGGCTTCGGTCGCCAAGGCCAAGGTCGCCAAGGTCGCGGGTCTCGCTGTGCGCGAAGGCGTGCAGATGCACGGCGGCATCGGGATGACCGACGAATACGACATCGGCCTCTACATGAAGCGCGACCGGGCGCTGCAGGAGTTTCTGGGCGACCAGTACTACCACGCGGGCCGCGTCGCCGAGATGAGCGGCTACTGATCCTAAGCACCTCCCCTTCAGGGGAGGGGTTGGGGTGGGGGCTGTGCTGCTGCTCCCCCACCCCGTTGCGACTAGGCGCCGCTGCGCGACGCCAAGTCTCACTGCCCCTCCCTGAAGGAGAGGGGGTTTAGAAGGAGAACACAGATGAACCTCAACGACCTTTTCAGTCTCGAAGGGCGTACCGCGCTCGTCACCGGCGGCAGCCGCGGCATCGGACGGATGATCGTCGAAGGCTTCCTCGCCGCCGGGATCGACCGGGTCTACATCACCGCGCGCAAGGGCGGAGAGCTGAACGAAACCGCCGAAGAACTGGGTGATAAGGTCGTCCCGATCCAGGGCGACATCTCGACCATGGAAGGGATCGACGAACTGGTGGCGGAGATTTCCGGTCGCGAAAAGAAGCTCGACATCCTGGTCAACAATGCCGGCGCCGCCTGGGGGAACGACTACCTCGATTTCCCCGAGCAGGGCTGGGACAAGGTGATGAACCTCAACGTCAAGACGCCCTTTTTCCTGACCCAGAAGCTCCACACCCTGCTGACCGCCGCGGCCAGCCATCAACGGCCCGCCAAGGTGATCAACATCGCCAGCGTCGACGGGTTGCGGATCAATCCGTGGGAAACCTATTCCTACCAAGCAAGCAAGGCGGCGCTGATTCATCTCACCCGGCGCATGGCCGCGCGGCTGGTCCAGGATCATGTCTATGTGACGGCGATCGCCCCGGGAGCTTTCCCCTCGGACATGAACAAGGTCGCGCGCGATATGGGCGACGAAAGCGCCAAGGGTATCCCCAACAAGCGCGTCGGCGATGCTCTGGATATGGGCGGCAGCGCCGTCTATCTTGCCAGTCGCGCGGGCGATTACACCGTGGGCGAAACGCTCGCGGTGGATGGCGGGATCGTCAACGCCCACCTGCCCACCCATTTCGCCGATCCAGCCGGCGGGCGCTGAACTAGGCGGCTGCGCTTACCATCCGCTCGTCCGGCATGAGGATCGGGGGTAGGCCCTCGAACCGGGGCCGGGCGAGCAGATAGCCCTGAATGTAGCGCACACCCAGCGTGCGCAACGTCTCGAACTCCTCTGCGGTCTCGATGCCTTCGGCGATCACGCCGATGCCGAGCGAACGCGCCATCCGTACCACCCCGTCGACCACCTTGCGTTGCGGAAGGCATCCATCGAGCCCTCTGATGAGCGCCATGTCGAGCTTGATGTAGTCGGTCTGGAATTTGACCAGCAGGCCGAGCCCGGCATGGCCCGCGCCGAAATCGTCGATCGCCGTGCCGAAGCCGAGTTGCTGGTACGTCTCGATAATGCCGCGGACATGCTCGGTGTCGATCATCTCCTCGTTCTCGGTGAATTCGAAGATCAGCCTTTCGGTCGGGAAGCCGGTGGCCAGCGCAGTCTCGAGCGTCAGCTGGATGCAGGCGAGCGGCGAATAGACCGCATTGGGGAGGAAGTTGATCGACAGGCGTGCACCGGTGTCGCGGATACCCGCAGCCACCGCGCCTTCGATCGCCGCGACCCGGCATTTCTGATCGAAGGCGTAGCGGCTTTCCTCCGAAATGCTCGCCAGTACCTCGGCGGCCGGTTCGCCGTTGATGCCCCGAACGAGCGCTTCATAGGCGAAGGGCTTGCCGGTCTCGACATCGACAATGGGCTGGAAGGCCATCGAAATGGCGAATTCGTGCAGTTGCGACCTGCACCCCTGGCATCCACTTTTCACGCGCAGCACTCCTAACGTACCGGCATTATAGCGGAATTATCTAACCTGGGATTAATACTTTGAATTATTTAACAATTATCAGTCATTGCGTGCCTCAGGCGGCGACGGTCATAGCATCAGTTCTCGCACGAAGGGGATCAGACCGGTCTGCCGCTGGCGCTTCATCCGCTCGGCGGCGAGAATTTGGCGCACCTTGGCGAAGCAGGCTTCGACATCGTCGTTGATGACCACATAGTCATAGCCGTCCCAATGGCTGATCTCGGCGCGGGCGCGCTCCATCCGGCTGGCGATCACCTCGGCCGAGTCGGTTCCGCGGCCCGTCAGCCGGCGCTGCAATTCTTCCAGGCTGGGGGGGAGAATGAAGACCCGGACCACATCCTGCTGGTCCTTCTGATAGAGCTGCTGGGTGCCCTGCCAGTCGATGTCGAAGAGGAAGTCCTGCCCGTCCTTGAGCGCCGACCGGATATGGCCCTTGGGCGTGCCATAGCGGTATCCGAAGACGAGTGCCCATTCGTAGAAATCGTCTTCCTCGATCATGACGTCGAATTCGCCATCCGAGACGAAGTGGTAGTGGACGCCTTCGATCTCCCCGGGGCGCGGAGGCCGCGTGGTGACGGAAACCGACAGTTTAATCTCTTCGTCGGCGCCCAGCAGCATCCGCGAAATGGTCGTTTTTCCCGCACCTGAAGGAGAGGACAAGATATACATCAAGCCGCGCCGATGCAGGGCGTCGGACTCTGGGTCCGTATCGATGTGCGGGTGCGAGCCGCTTGCTAGGGGGGGGTGAGCCATGGGGGCTGTTGCCCCATCGCGCCGTGGCAAATCAAGCCCTGTGATGGGAGGTCGACCAGTGCGGCCAGGCAGTCCTAGTCGGAATCGGCCTGCTTCCGGAGCATCCTTTCGCCCGTTCGCCGCGATTTGCGGCGCGACTGGCTGCGATCGAACAGGACCTTGAGTACCAAGCCGGTGCTCACGATCGCAGCGCCGGGAAGCGAACGTGTCGCCACCTTGGTCACGCCATAGGCGGCCATCGTGTGCAGCAGCGATCGGTTTTCCACCGCATCCTTTGCGAACTGGCTGCCGTATTTGCGGCCCAAAACCGCTTTCTCCACCGTAATCCGCGACAAGCGGCCGACGCTGCGGAGCAGGATATCGTTGATGATGAGATTGGTGGAAGGATTGGTGCTCGGCCCAGGAACGGTATCGCGCTCACCCGAAACCGATTCGACAGCGTCGTCGATCCGGTCGGAGGCCATATCGGTTAGGTGAGTCGGCTTTGCCATGAGAGTCTGCCCCAATGCGGCGCAGACGAGGCTGCGCGATTATTTCTTGCGGCCGAAATCGACCGTGACGACGTTCGAACCGTCGTCGTTTTCCTTAACGATTCCCTCGGCGTCGCGTTCCAGCTCGTCATTGCCGGGGTCGTCCGTCGGGGTGGGCGCCATGTCGGCGACGGTCGCCTGGAACTGCAGCCCAAAGTCCACCGCCGGATCGACGAATTGCGTGATCGCGGCGTAGGGGACCACGAGTTCGGCGGGAATCTGGTTGAAGGACAGGCCGACGCTGAACAGCTCTTCCTCGACCCGCAGATCCCAGAACTTGTTCTGCAGGACGATGGTCATCTCGTCCGGAAACCGTTCGCGCAGCGAGGCCGGGACGGAGACGCCGGGGGCGTGGGTTTTGAAGGTGATGTAGAAGTGATGCGCGCCGGGCAGTTCGCTGCCCGCGTCGACGATTTCGCCCAGCACGCGGCCGACCACGGCGCGCAGCGCCTCCTGGACGATGGCGTCATAGGGGATCAGGCTGTCGGGTGTATCGTCGCTCATGGGGTGCTAGGTGGAACGGCTCCGCCCGCGGGTCAAGCGCCTTGCGCGACTGATCGACGTCGCCGAAGCGTCGGGCCGCGCTCCCCGCTTGCGCCGCACCGCCAAGGCTTCTAGCGCTCGCGGCCATGCGCACAGCCACCATCGAACGCAAGACGACGGAAACCGCCATTCATGTGACGGTCGATCTCGACGGCACCGGAGCTTATGCGGTTGAAACCGGCATTGGCTTTCTCGATCACATGGTCGAACAGTTTTCGCGCCATTCGCTGATCGACGTGACGATGAAGGTCGCGGGCGATCTGCATGTCGATCAGCACCACACCACCGAGGACAGCGCGATCGCGCTGGGTCAGGCGCTGGCGCAGGCGCTGGGCGACAAGGGCGGGATCGCGCGCTACGGCACCGCCTATTCGCCGATGGACGAGACGCTGGCGCGGGTGGCGCTGGATATTTCCGGGCGGCCCTATCTGGTGTGGAAGGCGGGTTTCACCCAGGAAAAACTCGGCGAATGGGACACCGAGCTGATCGAGCACTGGTTCCATTCTGTGGCGCAAGCCGCTGGAATCACGCTACATTGCGAACTGCTCTACGGGCAGAACAACCATCATATCTGCGAGGCGCTGTACAAGGGTTTCGCGCGCGCCATGCGCCAGGCGGTCGAGATCGATCCGCGCAAGGGCGGGGCGGTGCCGAGCACCAAGGGGCAGCTGGGTGGCTGAGATCGTGGCGCTGGTCGATTACGGCGCGGGCAACCTCCATTCGGTCGAGAACGCGCTCAAAGCGGTGGGCGCGCAGGTTCAGGTGACCGCCGATCCCGACGTGCTCCGCGCCGCGGACCGGATCGTCCTGCCGGGTGTGGGATCGTTCAAATCCTGCGCCGAAGGACTGCGGGCGATCGAGGGTGCGGTGGAAGCGATGACCGAGCGGGTGCAAATCGGCGCAGCACCGTTTCTGGGGATCTGCGTCGGCATGCAACTGCTTGCCACCCGTGGGCTGGAACACGGCGCAACCGACGGATTGAATTGGATTTCAGGCGAAGTGCGCCCGATCGAAGCGAGCGACGAGACCGTCAAAATACCGCATATGGGCTGGAACGATGTTGCCATGACCCCGCATGCTCGCAACCAGGATTTGGTCGCGCCGGGCGAGGCCTATTTCCTCCATTCCTACCATTTTCATGCCGACAGCGGCGCCGATGTGGTCGCGATGACCGATCATGGCGGCGGGCTGGTCGCCGCGGTGGGTCGCGACAACATCCTCGGGGTCCAGTTCCACCCCGAAAAGAGCCAGGGCTATGGCCTGGCGCTGCTCGAACGCTTTCTCGACTGGAGACCGTGACGTGATCGTCTTTCCTGCAATCGATCTCAAGGGCGGCGAAGTCGTGCGGCTGGCCGAGGGCGATATGGCCCGTGCAACGGTCTATGGCGACAACCCCGCCGCGCAGGCGCTGCTGTTCGCCAATGCCGGGGCGGAATATCTGCACGTGGTCGATCTCGACGGCAGCTTTGCGGGGCGCGCCGAAAACCGCGAAGCGGTGGAAGCCATCGTCGCGGCGTTTCCGGGCTATGTGCAGCTTGGCGGCGGCATCCGCGACGCGGCGGCGGTCGAGGGCTGGTTCGGGCTCGGCGTGGCGCGGGTGGTGATGGGCTCGGCCGCACTCAAGGACCCCGAATTCGTCAAGGCGATGGCGAAGGAGTGGGAGAACGGCATCGTCGTCGCGGTCGATGCCAAGGACGGCATGGTCGCGACCGAGGGCTGGGCCGAGGTTTCCGACGTGCCGGTGCGCGATCTCGCCCGGCGGTTCGAGGATGCGGGCGTCGCCAGCCTGCTGTTCACCGACATCGGCCGCGACGG
>JAHJPT010000218.1 GCA_018819685.1 Alphaproteobacteria bacterium | reverse complement strand
TGGGCTTCCTGCCCGCGCTGCTGGCGCTGGCGCTCTATGCGCTGCTGCCGATCCTGCGCAATGCGGTGACCGCGCAGGCCAATCTCGATCCCGGCGTGATCGAGGCGGCGGATGGCGTGGGAATGAGCGCGTGGCAGAAGCTGCGGCTGGTCGAGGCGCCGCTCGCCGCACCCTTCGTCATGGCGGGAATCCGCACCGCCGCGGTCTGGACCATCGGCGCTGCCACGCTTTCGACCACGATCGGCCAGCAGAGCCTGGGCGATCCGATCTTCGCCGGGCTGCAGACGCAGAACTGGGCGCTGGTGCTGGCAGGCTGTCTCGCCTCGGCCGGGCTGGCGCTCAGCGCCGACCTGCTGCTCGGGCTGATCGAGCGCGGTTTCGCGCAGCGCCGCCGCGCTTTGTGGCTGGGCGGAATGGGGGCGGTGCTGGTGGGGATCGCTGCGGCACTGGCGGCGCAGTTCGCTCCGGCGCTGCGCGGCGATGCCCGCGACACGGTGGTGATCGGCGCAAAATCCTTTTCCGAGCAATATGTCCTCGCCCGGCTGATCGGTCAGCGGCTGGAGGACGCAGGCTATGCGGTCGAATATCGCGACGGTCTGGGCTCGGCGGTGGTCCACAGCGCAGTCACCACCGGAGCGATCGACATTGCGATCGACTACACCGGCACGCTGTGGACCAACCAGATGGGGCGCGAGGACAATCCCGGCCGCGAGGCGATGTACGAAGCGATCGTCGCCTGGAAGCGCGACACCAGCGAGGCGCGCGTGCTCGGGCGGTTGGGGTTCGAGAACGCCTATGCCTTCACGATGCGCGAGGACCGGGCGCGGGAACTGGATGTGCGCAGCCTCGCCGATCTCGCCCGCGTCGCACCTCGGCTGACCGTGGGCGGCGATCCCGAATTCTTCGAACGGCCCGAATGGGTGGCGGTGCGGGAGGCCTATGGGCTGGATTTCGCTCGGCAGCGCAATTTCTCGCCCACCTTCATGTACAATGCGCTGCGCTCGGGCGGCGCCGATGTCATCAGCGCCTACACTTCGGACGGGCGGATCGCGGCGGACCGGCTGGTGGTGCTCGAGGATCCGCGCGAGGCGCTGCCGAGCTACGACGCGCTGATCCTGCTTAGCCCAGAGGCGCAAGCCGATCCGAGGCTGGTCGCCGCGCTCGAGCCGCTGCTGGGCGCGATCGACGTCGCGGCGATGCGCGAGGCCAATTTCGCGGTTGATCGCGAGGCCGACAAGCGCTCTCCGGCCGAGGCTGCGCGCGAGCTGGCGCGCGCAATCGGACGCTAGTCGGCTTTGGTCCAGACCTGCGTCTGGCAGAACGGACCGAGGCAGCCCTTGACCTCGAGCTTGCCGCTCGAGAGGCGGCGCACCACCGAACGGTAATCCTTGCCGCTCTTGGGATCGTAGATCCGCCCGCGCCAGACGTCGCCATCCTCGCTGAACGAGGTCAGAACCGGCAGGCCGAGGATCCGGCGACTGCGCTTGGCGGGGTCGGGATTGTTGACGTCGCGCTGGCCCGCGCCTTCGGGCGGCGGCTTGAGAAAGCGGCTGATCTTGCCGCACAGGCTCTGCCCGCATCTGCCCACCGCAACCACCGCATCCTTTTCCTCGGTGATCCAGTTCCCGGCGATCGGTGCGGCGGCGAGCGCCGGCACGGCGGTGAGCGCGGCGGTGGCGGCCAAGGCGGTGGCAGCGAATTTCATCGGCGGTTCCTTCTGGGTTGCTGCAGGGGCGTTTCGCGTCGTCTCACCTAGCAGGGAGAAATCCGGCGCCCGGCGGCCATCCGCCCCCGGACAGCGCGAGAACCTTGAACAGCTTGCCCATTTCGTCAACATGAACGAGGCGGCGCAGCGCGACGGCGATGTCCTCGGCACGGTCCGGCGCCGCGGCGCTCAGCGCCCGGGCGCGGGCGTCGATCCCGAGCGCGGACAGAAAGGATCCTTGCGTGGTCCCCCCGATCCACGGCACCCCGCCAGCCTTCGCGATCTCGGCCAGAGTGGCGAAATCGACATGCGCGGTAAGGTCCGCCGTGCCGGGATAAGCTAGCGGATCGACCTTGGCATGCTCTCGGACCGCCTGCAGCGACGAGCCGTTGCGCGCCGCGAGATGACCGTAATCCACGAACAGCGCCGCGCCGCCTTGCGCGGTCAGCCGCCGCGCGACCTCCGCCAACGCCGCGGCGGCCCCGGGGCAGGTCTCGACCAGGGTACCCGGGGGCGCATCGCGCCACGCTTCGGGCACCGCAGCATCCATCGGCTGCGTCCCCGCAGTGAAGACGAAGCCCTCCGCGGCATCCTCCCCCGCCAGTGCAACCATCCGCTCGCGCCAGCCCGCCTCGGTCCGCACCAGCTGGCGCACCGGCAGCGCATCGAGAAATTCATTGGCCACCAGCAGCAGCGGGCGATCCTCGGGCAGGCTCCCGAGATCGTCATGGAACACCGCTTCGTGCAGCGCTTCGGCCTGGATCTTGCGCAGCGCGGGCGAACCCTCGACCAGATGCACCTGCGGCTCCAGCCCCTGCCCGCGCATCACCCGTAGCGCATCGCGCGCCAGCGTGCCGCGCCCCGGTCCGAGCTCCGCATAAACGGCATCGGCGGGGCGCCCGGCGCGGACCCACAGGTCCGCCAGCCACAGCCCTACCATCTCGCCGAACATCTGGCTGATATCGGGGGCGGTGACGAAATCGCCCGTCGCGCCCAGCGGATCGCGCGCGGCGTAATAGCGCGCATTGCTCTCGCCCATGAAGCGCGCCACCGGAATCGGCCCGCCGCTGCGGATCAGCCGGGCGAAGGCCTCGGCCAGATCGGTCCGACCGCCGTCCGTCACGCCGGCTTGCGCGGCGCCGAAGGCTTATCTTCGGGTTTGCGCATCAGGCTGTAACCGATCACCCCCAGCCCCACCGCGATCATCGGCAGCGACAGCCACTGACCGCGCGACAGGCCGGATTCGACCACCACATAGGCGAGGTGCGCATCGGGCTCGCGGAAGAACTCGTTGACGAACCGCGCCGCCGAGACTCCGACGGTGAACACGCCCACCAGCAGGCCTGGGCGGAAACGCGAACGGGTGTACCAGAACAGCGGGAGCAGGATCGCGATCAGCAGCAGCCCTTCGAGCGCGGCCTGGTAGAGCTGGCTCGGATGGCGCGCGAGCCCCAGCGGATCGCTGGGAAACACCATCGCCCACGGCACATCGGTCGGGCGGCCGTAGAGCTCGCCATTGACGAAATTGGCCAACCGCCCGAAGAACATCCCGAACGGCACGTTGACCGCGATATAGTCGCACACCCGCAGCCAGTGGAGCTGCCCGCGCCACGACACGAACGCGATCGCCGCGAGCACGCCGAGTACCCCGCCGTGGAAGCTCATCCCGCCGGTCCACAGGGCGAACAGTTCGAGGCTGCCGAACAGTTCGGGGCGATAGAAGACGGCATAGCCCAACCGCCCCCCCAGAATGATCCCCAGCGTGCAGTAGAAGAAAAGATCGTCGACGTGACGCTGCGCCATCGGCGCGCCCGGCGCGCGAACCATGCGCGAGAGGTGCCAGTAGCCCAGCAGGATGCCACCCAGATAGGCGAGCGAATAGTAGCGCAGCTGGAACGAGCCGATCGAGAACAGGTAGGGCCTCAGCCCCAGTTCGGCCCACTGGATCGGCTCGGCGCCGGTCGCGGCGAGTAGTGACAACAAATGGATATCCCCTTAGACACCGCGCCCGAGTCCGCCCATGGAACCCGTGCGGCGCGGCTTGTGGCATAGCGCGCGGTTTCGGGAAAGCCTGCGCATGCCGAGGCACTTTGCCGCGGGCGAAATGCGATGATGCATTGGCCCTTACTGGAGAGGATCTGAATACCCATGCCGACCGCGCTCGACACGACACTCGACACGATCATGGACACGCTCACCGCCCCCGGCGCCCCGGCCGAGACGGTGCCGTTCACCCGCAATGGCGTGGAGATGCCGGCGCTCAAGAACGCGCCGCCGAGCATGGTCCATTACATCGCGCATTATTGCAACGAGCATAAGGATGCGGTCTTTCTGGTCGATGGCGATCACCGCCTGACCTTCGGCGAGACCTTCGCCATGGCGCGCCATGTCGCTGCCGGGCTGATCAAGGATCACGGCGTCCAGAAGGGCGACCGCGTTGCGATCGGCGCACGCAATTCGGCCAATTGGATCATCACCTATATCGGCGTGCTGATGGCGGGCGGTTGCGCCACGCTGCTCAACGGCTTCTCGACCGGCGAGGAGCTGGCCGAGCAGGTCGCGCTGGTGGAAAGCAAGCTGCTGCTCGCCGATGGCGCGCGGTTCAAGCGGCTCGAGGGCGTCGCACTCGAGGCCGAGCTGGTGCGCATCCGCCACGACCAGCCGCCGTCCAAGGGGCTTGCCGAAATCTGGGGCGATCCCACGGCGGTCACTCTGCCCGAGGTCGGCCCCGACGATCTGGCGACCATTCTCTTTACCTCGGGTTCGACCGGCCGCTCCAAGGGTGCCTATTCGGACCACCGTGGTGTGGTTCACGGCGCAATGAGCTATGCGCTGCAATCGCTGATGGCGTTCAGCTATCTCAACGCGTCGGGTGGCGCGCCGACCAGCCAGGCCTGCGCGCTGCTCGCGGTGCCGCTGTTCCACGTCACCGGCGAAGTGCCGCTGTTCCTCCAGAGCTTCGCGTTGGGCCGCAAGATCGTGCTGATGCCCAAATGGGATGCGCGCGAGGCGATGCGGCTGATCGAAAAGGAAAAGGTCAGCTATTTCGCCGGAGTGCCGCTGATGACTTACGAGATGGCCAGCCATCCCGAGCGCGATCAGTTCGACATGTCGAGCTGCACCGGTCTGGCCGCGGGCGGCGCGCCCCGCCCGGTCGAGCACGTATCCAAGATCAGGGACGCCTTTCCCGCGGGATTCCCGCTGCTGGGCTACGGCCTGACCGAGACCAACGGCGTGGGCTGCGGCAATTTCAACGAGAACTATCTCGCCAAGCCGACCAGCACCGGCAAGCCCAGCCGCCCGCTGGTCGATCTGGCGATCCTCGACGACGACGGCAATGCCGTAGCCCAGGGCGATGTCGGCGAAGTCTGCATCCGCTCGGTATGCAATTTCATCGGTTATTGGAACAATGACGAGGCGACCGAGGCGGCCTTCACCAAGGACATGTACTTCCGCACCGGCGATCTCGGCAAGCTCGACGAGGATGGCTATCTCTATATAGTCGACCGCAAGAAGGACATCATCATCCGCGGCGGCGAGAACATCACCTGCATCGAGGTGGAGGACGCCATCTACGCGCATCCCGATGTCGCCGAATGCTCGGTCTTCGGCCTGCCCGACGAACGCTATGGTGAAATCCCCGCGGCGGTGTTCCTGCCCAAGCCGGGCAGCGGTCTGACCGCGGACGACCTGCGCGACTTCCTCAAGGACAGGATCGCGCCGTTCAAGCAGCCCCAACATATCTGGGTGGCCGAGGAGACGTTGCCGCGGCTGGGCACGCAGAAGGTCGACAAGCGCACCGTGCGGGCGACCTTTGCCAAGGACTACGTGGACGCGTGACGGCGGTCCGGCTTCCCGACCAGCGCGCGATCATCGACCGGCGCAAGCTCGCCGCCAGGATCGCGGCGCTGGCGGAAGCGGAAGGCGGGCAGGCACGACCGCAGATCGTCGAGGCGCTGCGCGAGGCGCTCGAGGCGGGCCGCGTCGAGCTGGGGCGCCGGCTCGAACAGCAACCATCCGCAGGCCACGCCTGCGCCAATGGCCACGCCTTCCTGATCGACCAGCTCGTCCGGGTGCTGTTCGATCACGTCACCACCCATCTCTACCCCGCCGCCAACCGCAGCACCGCCGAACGGCTCGCGATCATGGCGGTGGGCGGCTACGGCCGCGCCGAGATGGCGCCGCATTCCGATGTCGATATCGCCTTCCTCACCCCGCGGCGCAGCGCCGCCTGGTGCGAGCAGGTGATCGAGGCGATGCTCTATCTGATGTGGGATCTGGGGCTCAAGGTCGGCCATTCGAGCCGATCGGTGGATGAAGCCACCAGGCTGGCGCGCGAGGATCTCACGATCCGCACCGCGCTGCTCGAAGCGCGCTACATCTGGGGCGACGAAGCGCTCTACGACGAGGCCGCGCGGCGCTTCTGGGCCGAGGTCGCGCATGGCACCGGGCGCCAGTTCGTCCGCGAGAAGCTGGCCGAACGCGATGCCCGCCATCGGCGGATGGGCGACAGCCGCTATGTCGTCGAGCCCAATGTCAAGGAAGGCAAGGGGGGCTTGCGCGATCTCCAGACGCTCTACTGGATCGGCAAATACATCCACCAGGTCCGCAGCGCCTCCGAACTGGTCGATGTCGGCCTGTTTACCCGCGACGAATACCGCAGCTTCCGCCGCGCCGAGCGCTTCCTCCTGGCCGTGCGCTGTCATCTCCACCAGATCACCGGGCGCGCCGAGGACCGGCTGACCTTCGATTTCCAGCGCCAAATCGCCGAGCGGATGAATTTCGCCGACCGGCCGGGCAAGAGCGCGGTCGAACGCTTCATGCAGTTCTACTTCCTCCAGGCCAAGCGCGTCGGCAGCCTGACCGGCGTGTTCCTGGCGCATATCGACGAGCAATTCGCGCAGACGAGCCAGCGCAGCGGCTTTTTCGCCGGGTTCCGCGCCCGCCCGCGCGAGGTCAAGGGCTACCGCGTCCATGGCGGCAAGATCGCCGCGCCTGGGGACGACTGGTTCCGCAAGGACCCGGTGCGACTGATCGAACTGTTCCAGCTGGCCGAAGCCGAACAGCTCGAGATCCATCCTCAAACCATGCGCCAGGCGAGCCGCGACAGCGGGCTGATAGACAATTCGGTGCGCGAGAACCCGCGCGCCAATGCATTGTTTCTCGAGTTGCTGGCGGGTCGCAACGACCCCGAAACCGTGCTGCGCTGGATGAACGAGGCCGGGGTTATGGGCCGTTTCGTGCCCGATTTCGGGCGCGTCAACGCGCAGATGCAGTTCAACATGTATCACCATTACACGGTGGACGAGCACACTATCCGCGCCATCGGCCTGCTCGCCCGGATAGAAAAGGGCGAACTCAAGGAGGACCATCCGCGGGCGTCGCAGTTGATCCACAAGGTCGCCAGCCGCCGCGTCGCCTATGTCGCGGCGCTGCTTCATGATATCGCTAAAGGCCGCGGCGGTGATCATTCCGAGCTCGGAGCCGAGGTCGCGCTGGAGCTGTGTCCGCGCTTCGGACTGTCCAGCGCCGAAACCGCTCTGGTCGCCTGGCTGGTGCGCGAGCATCTGCTGATGAGCGCCACCGCCTTCAAACGCGATCTGACCGATCCCAAGACGATCGAGGATTTCGTCACCAGGGTCCAAGGGGTCGAGCGGTTGCGCCATCTCGCGATCCTCACCGCGGTCGATATCCGCGCGGTCGGGCCGGGCGTGTGGAACAGCTGGAAGGGTCAGTTGCTGGGCGAACTCTATGACAGCGCACAGGAGCGGCTGCGGCTGGGCCACGCCCGGCATGGGCGCGAGATCCGGGTGACCGCCAAGCGCCAAGAAGTCGCCGACCTGCTCGGCGACCGCGCCGAGCTGGCGGACAGCGTCGGCGCGCGGTTCGACGATGCCTATTGGATCGCAGAAGCGCCCGATATCATTGCCCTCAATCTGGTCCATTTCGGAGCGGCACGGACCGCCGATCACAGACTGTCGATCCATTGCGAATATTACGAGGAGCGCGGCGCTACGCTGGTGACGGTGATCGCCGCCGATCATCCCGGCCTCTTCTACCGGATCGCCGGCGGGATCCATCTGGCCGGCGCCAACATCATCGACGCGCGGATCCACACCACGAGGTCGGGCTGGGCGGTCGACAATTTCCTGATTCAGGATCCGCATGGGCGCCCCTTTCGCGAAGCCGACCAGCTCGAACGGATCGAACGCTCGATCGAGGATGCCCTCGCCAACCGCATCGCGCTCGAGCCGCGGCTGGCGCAGCGCCCGCTGCCGCACCACCGCTCCAAGGCATTCGATGTCGATCCGCGGGTGGTGTTCGACAACAAGGCCTCGAACCGCTTCACCGTGATCGAGGTCAATGCGCGCGACCGGTCGGCACTGCTCAACCGGCTGGCGCGGACGCTGTTCGAGGAAGGGTTGGTGGTCCATTCCGCGCACATCACCGCCTACGGCGAACGCGCCGTCGATACCTTCTACGTGACCGACGTTACCGGCTCGAAAATCACCGGGGAGGCGCGGCTTGGGCGGATCGAGAACGCCCTGCTCGAAGCGGGAAGTGATGCATTACAGGCACGGTTGGAAGAAGCGTAACACCAGTTCGTCGGGCGACTCTTGCAACTTCCATGCGTCCAGCTACGATCGCACAATATAAAAATAAGCCAAAAAAGTCGAACCAGGAGAGAGAAGCCCATGAAAACCCGTTTCGCATCGCTGCGCGTGCTCGCCATTCTCGGAGCGGGCGCCGCGCTCGCCCCGACCGGTGCGCTGGCGCAGGACCAGACCGAGAACGATCTGATCGAGAACGCCGATGTCGTGGACCGCAACGTCATCGTCGTGACCGCGCAGGGCCGCTCGCAGGTGCTGGCCGATGTGCCGGTTGCGGTCTCGGCGATTTCCGCCGATACTCTCGAGAATTCGGGCACCAGCGATATTCGCGAACTGACCCAGGTCGCGCCGTCGCTGCTGGTGTCCTCGACCGGCAACGAAGCCAATGGCTCCGCGCGTATTCGCGGCATCGGCACCGTGGGCGACAACCCCGGCCTCGAAAGCTCGGTCGCGGTGTTCGTCGATGGCGTCTATCGGTCGCGATCGGGCAATGCCTTGTCCGAACTCGGCCCGCTCGACCGGGTGGAAATCCTGCGCGGGCCGCAGGGCACGCTTGGCGGTCGCAACGCTTCCGCCGGCTTGATCAGCATCTACACCGCACCACCCGAATTCGGGTTCGAAGCCTATGGCGCCTTCACCTATGGCAATTTCGACGCGATCCGCGTCGAGGCGGGCCTCAACGCGCCGCTCAGCGACACGATCGCCGCGCGCGTCGACGGCGTCTACTTCAAGCGCGACGGCTTCTATAACGATGTCGTCAACAACACCGACATCAACAATCGCGACCGCTACCTCGTTCGCGCGCAGATGCTGTTCGAGCCGAACGAGGATATCAGCTTCCGTCTGGTCGGCGATTATTCGAAGAAGGACGAGGCCTGCTGCGCCGCCACCTTCATCCAGCCCGATTTCGCCCCGCTGGCACGCGTTTCTCCCGGCCTCGATCCCTTCGCCCGGCCGCAGCCCGGCGCTCCCGCGCTGACCAGCACCGCCAATCCGATTATCCCGGTCCTGATCGGTCTCGGCCAGAACCCGGCATCGCTCAACCAGAGCACCTTCAACCGCAATATTTACGTCACCCCGGGTCGCAGCTACGAAGGCGAGACCGAGGATTACGGCGTGTCGGGCGAATTGAGCTGGGATTTCGGCGATATGTCGCTGACCTCGATCACCGCCTATCGCGAATACGACAACTCGCAAGGGTCGGATACCGACTACACGCAGGTCGACATCCTCTACCGCTCGCCGGGCTCCAATGCCGGTGCCCGCGGCTTCAAGACCTTCACCCAGGAACTGCGCCTCGCCGGCACGGCCTTCAACGACAAGCTCGACTGGCTGGTGGGCGGCTACTACGCCAATGAGAAGCTGGAGGTCCGCGACAATCTGCGGTTCGGCACGCAATACGGCACCTTCGTAAGCTGCCGCATCGCCATCGCCATCAACCCGGCGCTGGTGAATCCCAGTGCGCAGAACTGCCTCGGCCCCAACGTCGCCGCGCTCACGGGAGCCAATGCCGGCGCGGGTGCCTTCGGCCCGGCAACGCCGCTGATCATCGCGGGTATCAACAATCTGTCGCAGGTCAACGATCTCGGCGGAACCGGCGACGTCTACAACCAGACCAGCGAGAACTTCGCGCTATTCACGCACAATATCGTCCATCTGACCGATACGCTCGATCTGACGCTTGGTCTTCGTTACACGAACGAAACCAAGGATTTCGACGCCACCTTCGGCAATGACAATGTGATCTGTCCGCAGAACCGCGCATTGTTGAGCGGTTTGCTGGCCGGGCCATTGGGCGGTTTGGCAGGCGGCCTGATCGCGCTGTCCTGCCAGGGCAATTCGACCGCGGAACTCAACGGCGTGTCCATCTCCGATACCCGCGACGAGGATGAGTTCACCGGCACGGCGATCCTGAGCTGGAAGCCCACCCCCGACCTGCTGACCTACGCGTCCTATGCGCGCGGCTACAAGGCGGGTGGTTTCAATCTCGATCGCTCGGCACTGGGCAATCCGGTGACCTTCAGCGTCGCCGCGATCGACCCCTCCTCGCTCCAGTTCGCCGAGGAAACGGTCACCGCCTATGAAATCGGCGCCAAATACGCGACCCGCGAATTCGGCGTCAGCCTCGCCGGATTCCGGCAGGAGTTCACGAATTTCCAGCTGAATACCTTCAACGGTTCGGTCTTCCTGGTGCAGAACGTCAACGCCTGCAGCGCTTCGCTTGGCGGAGCCGACATGGATGCCAGCGCCGCTACCGGCGCCTGCGCTACCGACAACGTGGTGCCGGGCGTCATCTCGCAGGGCGTCGAGATGGAAGCCTACCTCTCGCCGATCCAGGATCTGAACTTCTCGCTCGGACTTACCTATGTCGACAGCAGCTACGAGAACGAGCTGATCGGCGACGACACCGGCACGCCGCTCGACCCGGCGCTGCGCCTGCTGCCCGGCGACAATTTGTCGAACGCGCCCGAATTGGTGGCGACCTCATCGGTCACTTGGACGCCGCCGATCGGCACCAGCGGGATGAAAGGCCTGTTCTTCCTCAACGCGCGCATGACAAGCGATTACAACACCGGGTCCGACCTCCTCTACGGCAAGGAGCAGGACGGCTACGTGATCGTCAACGGCCGCGTCGGCGTCACCAACATCGCCAATCGTTTCGCGATCGAAGGCTGGGTGTCGAACCTGTTCGACAAGGATTACACCCAGGTCGCTTTCAACACCCCCTTCGTCGCGCCGCAGCAGACCTATTCGGCCTTCCTCGCCGAACCGCGCACCTACGGGATCACGGTTCGCGGCAGGTTCTGAAGCCACACCGGCAAAAGACCATGGGAAAGGGGCGCTCTCGGGCGTCCCTTTTCGTTTGCGGGTTCTATCCTCGGAAGGGGAGCCGCTCAGGTCCCGCGGGCGCCGAACAGCGCGCTGCCGACGCGAATGTGGGTTGCGCCGAGCTGGATCGCGGTTTCGAAATCGCCGCTCATCCCCACGCTGCGGCCCCACGGCCGTTCCTCGGGCAGCCCGGAATCGCGCGCCAGCTTGTCGAGCAGCGCAAAGAACGGCGCGGGCTCGATATCCTGCGGGGGCAGGCACATCAGCCCGGCGAGCGGGATATCCGCGGCTCGTGCCTGGGCGAGGAATTCAGGGAGCCTGGCGATCGGGCAGCCGCCCTTCTGCTCCTCCTCGCCGACATCGACCTGAACGAAGCAGGGCACCCGGCGACCGGTCTTGTCGAACGCCTTGGCCAAGGCCTTGAGCAGGCTGGGCCGATCGAGCGAATGGATGCAGTCGAACAGCATCACCGCCTCCTCGGCCTTGTTCGACTGCAGCTGACCGATCAGATGCAGCTCGGCATCGGGAAAGCGTTCGCGCAAGCCCGGCCATTTGTCCTGGGCCTCCTGCACGCGGTTTTCGCCGAAGACGCGTTGGCCCTGTTCGAGCAGCGGCTCGATCCGCGCAGGCGGATGCGTCTTGCTGACAGCGACCAGCGTCACGTCTTCGGGTTTGCGCCGCGCGATGGCGCAGGCCTTGGCGATGCGCGACTGAACTTCGGCAAGCGGGCTTTCGGCGGGCGGGGTCTGTGGCGTCTCCATGGCGGCGCGCTATAGCGTGGCTGTGGCCCCTGACCAGACCCAGACCCCGCCGAGCCTTCCCCTCCTGTGGCTGCTGTCCGACGCGCGCAACGATGCCGCTCTCGAACGCAGCCTCGCCGCGTTGCCGGCGGGCTCGGGCTTCGTCTTTCGACACTACCACCTCGGCGAGGAGGAGCGCCGCGCACGGTTCGCTGCACTGGCGGCGGTGGCGCGCGACCACGGCCATCGGGTCGTGCTGTCCGACGACGCGGTGCGCGCGCAGGCCTGGGACGCCGACGGAATCTATGGACCGCCTGAACGCATCGCCTCGGCGCAGGGGCTCGCGCTGCTTATTGCGACTGCGCATGACCGCACCCAAATCGCGGCAGCGGTCCGGTCCGGCGCCCACGCGGTCGTGCTCTCGCCGGTCTTCGCCACGCGCTCGCATCCGGACGGAACGGCGCTGGGTCCCGCCAAATTTTACGCCCTCGCCCGCAGCTCGCCCATTCCGGTGATCGCATTGGGCGGGATGGATGCGGAGCGCGCGCGCGAACTCGATTGGACCCGCTGGGCCGCCATCGATGGGCTGACCACCGCAGTCGACACACCGGGGAACGCTTGACGGGGGACTCGCCGGCGAGACATACTGCAGCCAGGGCATTCGACGGAAAGGCACAGCATGGCTACGCGAGCGGTCGCGAAATCGGACTGGCGGGCGGTGTTCCGCCGCTCGCTGCGCCGTGCCGTGCAGATCTCGGGCGCGGCGCTGCTCGCGCTGGCGACGCTGTTCCTGGCGCTCGCTCTGGCCAGCTATTCGCAGACCGATCCCAGCCCCTCGACCGCCGCCGCGGGCACCGATATCGCCAATTGGATGGGGGCGAGCGGCGCCTGGGCCGCCGAGCGCGCGCTCTATTTCTTCGGCCTGCCCACCGTGCTGCTGCTGCCGCTGCTGTATATTTCCGCGCGCCGGCTCTGGCGCGATGTCGAGACCGACAGCGAGGGCGGCGAGTCCGGCTGGTGGACGCCCTTTGCGCTGCTGGTGCTGGCGATGGTGCTGCTGGCGAGCGTGCTGGCGCTGAGCTTCGACGAGAGCGGCGGCGCGCTGCCCGCAGGCTATGGCGGGCTGTTCGGCCTGCTCGGCGCCGGAGGGATCGAG
Source organism: Alphaproteobacteria bacterium (assembly GCA_018819685.1). Lineage (GTDB taxonomy): Bacteria > Pseudomonadota > Alphaproteobacteria > Sphingomonadales > Sphingomonadaceae > Qipengyuania > Qipengyuania benthica. Next base: position 995 of record JAHJPT010000218.1, on the reverse strand, counting down.
GCCGTCGCGGGCCGCTTCCCCGAAGGCAGCCGGGGCTGGATCACCGGAGCGGTGGCGCTTTTGAGCCTGGGCGGCGGGATCGCGCTGGTCACGCGCGTCTTCGCGATCGACTGGGCGCAATTCCTCACCCTGCCCGATTTCCTCCGTCGCGCGCCCCGCCTTGCCGACCGCGACAATTTCCCGCTGCCAAGGCGCAAGCCGCGTCGCGAGCGTGCCGAGGACACCGCCGAGGGTAGGGCCGAGAGTATCGCCGAGCCGACAGCGCCACGCCGCGCCCCCGATATCCCCGATCCCGCCGCCTCGCCGCGACCGGCCGCTTCGCCCGCCACCCCGGTGCAGCGCGACATGTTCGCGCAGTATAACCTGCCCGGGCTCGAACTGCTCGAGGACATCCCCGAGCAGAGCGTGGTCAAGCTCGACAAGATGGCGCTCGAACGCAACGCCCGCCTGCTCGAAAACGTGCTCGACGATTTCAACGTCAAAGGCGAGATCACCGCAGTGCGCGCCGGGCCGGTAGTGACCATGTACGAGCTCGAGCCCGCGCCGGGCATCAAGGCCAGCCGTGTGGTCGGGCTGGCCGAGGATATCGCCCGCAACATGAGCGCGATCTCGGCGCGCGTTTCGCCGATCCCGGGCAAGACCGTGATCGGCATCGAGCTCCCCAACGCCGACCGTCAGACGATCTCCTTCAAGGAGCTCGCCTCCTCCGCCGATTTCGCCGATGCGCCGGGCAATCTGCCGATGATCCTGGGCAAGAACATCGCCGGCGAACCGATCGTCGCCGATCTCGCGGCGATGCCGCATCTGCTGGTCGCGGGCACCACCGGTTCGGGCAAGTCGGTCGGGCTCAACTGTATCCTCTTGAGCCTGCTTTACCGCTTCACCCCCGCCGAGTGCCGGCTGATCCTGATCGATCCCAAGGTGCTCGAGCTCAAGAGCTACGACGACATCCCGCATCTGCTCAGCCCGGTGGTGACCGAGCCGCACAAATCGGT
>JAHJPT010000217.1 GCA_018819685.1 Alphaproteobacteria bacterium | reverse complement strand
GGTGACGAATTTGGTCTGCGGCATCGGGCCTTCGGCGGCATCGACCAGCAGGATCACCCCGTCGACCATCGACAGGATGCGCTCGACCTCGGCGCCGAAATCGGCGTGGCCGGGGGTGTCGACGATGTTGATCCGGGTGTTGGTGCCGTCATGCTCCCATTCGACGCTGGTGCATTTGGCGAGAATGGTGATCCCGCGCTCCTTCTCGAGGTCGCCCGAATCCATCGCGCGTTCCTCGACGCGCTGGTTCTCGCGGAAGGTGCCGGACTGGCGGAAAAGCTGGTCGACGAGCGTGGTCTTGCCATGGTCGACATGGGCGATGATGGCGATATTGCGCAGATCGCGGGACATGGGGCGGGTGCTTTCGTGGGGGAGTGTGGGGGGTGTCGGGTTCGCGCGCCCCTACCGCAGGTGCCCGCCAACGGCAAGCGCGCAGGGCTCGAAATGCCCGCAGGCGCCGCGGGTGTGAATTGCCTGCAACAATCGCGCAACAATTCGACCAAAGACGCAACAATGGGATTGAGCGACCCGAATCCTCCCCCTAAGGGCCACCTCAGAGACGCACGGGAGAGACGCGCGTCGCGTTCGCACAAAGAGGACCTTTCATGCACATTTCCGTTTCCGCGCGCCTGCTTGTCGGCGCCGCTGCCTTTGCTTTGACCCCTGCCAGCGTGTTTGCGCAGGACGTGACCGAAAACGATCCGGTCCGCACCCAGGACAATGATTCCGAACTGACCAACGATGTGGCCGACGTCGCCCCGGCGACCAATCCCAATGTCATCGTCGTCACCGCCACCAAGCGCGAACAGACGCTGCAGGAGGTTCCCGTGTCGGTCAGCGTGACCACCGGCGAAACCCTCGAGCGCGCCGAAATCCGTGACCTGCAGGACCTTCAGACGGTGTCGCCCTCGCTGCGCGTAAGCCAGTTGCAGAGCTCCGCCAACACCACCTTCATCATCCGCGGGTTCGGCAACGGCGCCAACAATGCAGGCGTCGAGCCCTCGGTCGGCGTGTTCATCGACAACGTGTTTCGTTCGCGGTCGGCAGCCCAGATCAACGATATGGCGAACGTCCAGCGCGTCGAGGTCCTGCGCGGTCCGCAATCCACGCTGTTCGGCAAGAACGCCAGCGCCGGCGTGATCTCGGTCGTCACCCGCGAGCCGCAGTTTGCCTTCGGCGGCTCGGTCTCGGCGACCTATGGCAATTACGACAACATCGTGCTCAAGGGCGATGTCACCGGCCCGCTGACCGACAGCGTCGCCTTTTCGCTCGACGGCAATTTCAACAAGCGCGACGGCTATGTCGATGTCGTCAATCTCGACGAGCAGATCAACGAGCGCAACCGCTACTCGGTGCGCGGCCAGCTATTGTTCGACAACAACGGTCCGCTGCGTCTGCGTGCCATCGGCGACTATTCCAAGATCGACGAGCTGTGCTGCTACGCCGGCAACCTCATCGCCGGCCCGACCGTTCCGCTGATCTTCGCAGTCGGCGGTCAGATCGTGCCCGAGGACGTGTTCTCCGACCGCACTTATCTCAACCAGCTGCCGGTCAACGAGATCGAAAGCTATGGTGGTTCGCTGCAGGCGGATTATGAATTGGGCGCGATCTCGCTGACCTCGATCACCGCCTATCGCGAACTGCGCAGCTTCAGCGAGCAGGATGTCGATTTCTCCAGCGCCGACGTGGTTTCCGAATTCCGCGACCAGGCGATCGACACCTTCACGCAGGAACTGCGGGTCACTTCCGACTTCGACGGACCGCTCAACTTCCTGCTCGGCGGCTTCTACTTCAAGGAAGACGTCACTCAGAACAGCGGGTTGACCAACGGCCCGCAGGCGCGGCCGTTCTTCGATCTGCTCGCGGGTCGGGGCGTCCCCGGCACGCTGGCGGGCGTCGAAGCGGCGCTCGGCTTCCAGAGCGGTTCGATCTTCGCCACCGGCCCCAGCACCCGCGAGTTCTTCACGCTGGATAACGAAAGCTACTCGATCTTCGGCACGGTCGATTTCGAAGTCACCGACCGGCTGACGCTGACCGGCGGCTTCAACTACACCGACGACAAGAAGGACTTCACGCTGGCGCAGCAGTCGCTCGACCCGCTGGCCAACGTCAATCTGGTGGATGCGGTGATCGTCGGTCAGATCGCCGGTGCCCTGGGCATCGCGCCGGGCCAGGTGACTCCGACGGTGATCGGTCAGTTCGCGCAAGGCAATCCGGCAGCCTTTGGTGCGATCGCGGCTGCGGCAACCAACCCTGCCACCAACCCGCTGCTGGCGCTGCGTCCGCTGCAGTTCCTGCCGCCGTTCCTGAACGTGCCCAATGCCATTGAGCCGGGCCAGACCCGCGACGACGACTGGAGCTACACGCTCCGCGCCGCCTACGACATCACCGACAACGTGAACGCCTATTTCACCTATGCGACGGGCTTCAAGGCGAGTTCGGTCAATCTGTCGCGCGACAGCCGTCCGTTCCCGAGCGACTACACGCCGGGTCCGTTCGGCAGCACGATCCTTGCTCCGTCGTCGCCGATCCGCGATGCCGGATTGGCAGTGCCGAACCTCACCACCGGAACGCGCTTCGCCTTGCCGGAGGAGGCCATGGTCTACGAGCTGGGTCTGAAGGCACAGTTCGACAGGATCGGGTTCAACCTCGCATTGTTCGATCAGACGCTGGAGAATTTCCAGTCGAACGTCTTCACCGGTACCGGCTTTGCGCTGGCCAACGCGGAAGAGCAGTCGACCCGGGGCTTCGAATTCGACGCAACCGTGACGCCCGCCGATCCGCTGGTGTTCACCTTCGCTCTGACCTACCTCGACCCAATCTACGACAGCTTCACGAATTCGACGCTGGGCGATCTGACGGGCCAGCGTCCGGCGGATATCCCCGAATTCACCATCGCCACTTCGGGCACCTATACGCATGAATTCGGAGCCAGCGGCAATCTGCTGATCGGGCGGGTGGACTTCTACCACGAGAGCAACACGCAGATCGTCAACGGCCTGACCGGTTTTCCGACCATCGCGCAGGGCATCGCGGTGGCGCGCCAGTTCCGCCGCGAGGTGAACCAGGTCAACGCCTCGCTCGCCTTCGTGATGGACAATGGCTTCGAGCTTTCGGGCTACGTCCGCAACCTCACCAACGAACGCTACCTCACGGCGGTGTTCGACGGTGTGGCGCAGGCAGGGACGGTGTCGGGCTACCCCAACGCACCGCGCACCTACGGCGTGACGGCTCGCTTCCGCTTCTGAGCGGCAAGCCGCCGATCAAGGGAAACGATGGGAAAAGGGGGCTTCGCGGCCCCCTTTTTTTGTCTGCCGTCGCGGGGAGAAATCGCAAGCGCAGGAAGACGCGGGCGGCTTTGCGTCTGCTGCCGTCGCTCCCTAGAGCGTGCGCAAGGCCTGCGCCGGTTTCGCCCGCAGCAGGGGGAACGAGCCCATCACCG
>JAHJPT010000216.1 GCA_018819685.1 Alphaproteobacteria bacterium | reverse complement strand
TCTTCCCCGGGTTCAAGATCCTGGGCGACGGGCTGTTCCGGATGCTTCGCGACAGCGATATCGAGGTCGAGGAAGAGGCCGAGGATCTGGTGCGCTATTACCGCACCGCGATCCAGCGCCGCCGCCGCGGCCGCGCGGTGCTGCTCGAGCTCGACGACGATTGCGACCCGCAGGCCGAACTGCTGCTGCGCGAGGAGTTCAACGTCGACAGCGCGATGGTGGTCAAGACCGGCGGGATGCTGGGCCTGCGCGATCTGAAAGCGATCTGCCGCGAACCGCGCCCCGATCTCAAGTTTCCGCCGTTCAGCCCGCGCTTCCCCGAACGCATCCTCGAGCATGACGGCGACTGTTTCTCGGCGATCAAGGCCAAGGACATCATCGTCCATCACCCCTACGAAAGCTTCGAGGTGGTGGTCGATTTCCTGCGCCAGGCGGCTACCGATCCCAACGTCGTCTCGATCAAGCAGACGCTCTATCGCGCGGGCGACCAGTCGCCGGTGATCGCGGCGCTGATCGATGCCGCACACAACGGCAAGGCGGTCACCGCGGTGGTCGAATTGAAGGCGCGCTTCGACGAGGAGCGCAACATCCGCTGGGCCAGCGAACTCGAACGCGCGGGCGTCCAGGTGATCTACGGCTTCATGGAGTTGAAGACCCACGCCAAGGTCAGCCTGGTGGTGCGGCGCGAGGAGGACGGCTACCGCACCTACTGCCATTTCGGGACCGGCAACTACCACCCGATCAACGCCAAGATCTACACCGATCTCAGCTTCTTCACCGCCGATCCGGCGCTCGGGCGCGACGCCGGCAAGCTGTTCAACTACGTCACCGGCTATGTCGAGCCCACCGGGGTAGAGAAGATCGCGGTCTCGCCCCTCGATCTCAAAACGCGGCTGTTCGCTCTGATCGATCGCGAGATCGCCCATGCGCGCGCGGGCAAGCCGGCGGGTATCTGGGTCAAGCTCAATTCGATCACCAATATGCCGATGATCGACAAGCTCTACGAGGCGAGCCAGGCGGGGGTGGAAATCCGCATGGTGGTGCGCGGGATCTGTTCGTTGCGCGCCGGGCTGCCGGGCCTGTCGGAGAACATCCAGGTCAAGTCGATCATCGGGCGCTTCCTCGAGCACAGCCGGATCTGGTGCTTCGCCAATGGCAAGGATCTGCCCAGCCGGCAGGCCGAGGTCTTCATCACCTCCGCCGACGCGATGAGCCGCAATCTCGACCGCCGGGTCGAGGTGCTGGTGCCGATCACCAACAAGACCGTCCACGACCAGGTGCTGGGGCAGGTCATGCTGGCCAATATGCTCGACACCGAGCAAAGCTGGGAGCTGCACCCCAATGGACAATACGAGCGGATGCGCGAAACCGACGGCGATGGGGGCGAGGATGCGGCCGGCTTCAACTGCCATCAGTATTTCATGAGCAATCCCTCGCTATCGGGCCGCGGTGCCGCGCTGGAAGCCGATGCGGTGCCCAGGCTCAAACTCAAGGATCAGGACAAAGCGTGAGCAAAAACGGAAAAATCCGCCGCGAACGGCGCATCGTCCACGCCCCGAGCGCGGTGATCGACATCGGCTCCAACACCGTGCGGCTGGTGATCTACGAAGGATCGCCGCGTGCGCCGCGGGTGGTGTGGAACGAGAAGGTCGCCGCCCGGCTGGGCCGCGATCTTTCCGCCAGCGGCGAAATCCCCGATGAGGCCGCCGCAGAGGCGCTGGGGGCGCTGGCGCGCTTCGCGCTGCTGATAGAGGATCTCGACATCGAGGATGTCCAGACCGTCGCCACCGCCGCCGCGCGCGAGGCCTCCAATGGCGCCGAGTTCCTCGCCAGGGTCGCCGATCTCGGACTCGCACCGCGCCTGCTCTCGGGCGAGGAAGAAGCCGAAGCCGCCGCTCAGGGCAGCATCGGCGCCTTCCCCGGCGCACATGGCGTGGTCGCCGATCTGGGCGGCGGCAGCCTGGAACTGGTCTCGATCGCCGAGGGCAAGAGCCACCATGCCACCAGCCTGCCGCTGGGGACGCTGCGGCTGCCCGCGCTGCGCGCCGGATCGGACAAGAAATTCGACAAGACGGTGCGCACCGAACTCGCTGGTGCCGGCTGGGCTGCCGCGCATCCCGGCCCGCTCTACATGGTGGGCGGCACCTGGCGCGCCTTCGCCGCCTATGCGATGCGCAAGCGCGATTTCCCGCTCACCGATCCGCATGGCTACCGGCTCGACATCGCAACCGCCGACAAACTCGCCGCCGAAGCGATGAGCGCCTCGCCCGAGAAGCTGGCGGAAATGTCGGGGATCAGCGCGATGCGCGCCGGCTATCTCCCCGACGCCGCCGCCATGCTGCGCCCGCTGCTCGAGGAATTGCAGCCAGAGGAACTGATCTTCTCGTCATGGGGTCTGCGCGAGGGGCTGCTGTTTGCACGGCTCGACGATCTGCAGCGGACCAAGGACCCGCTGCTGGCAGGCGTCGCCGATTTCGCGGAGATGCACGGCGCCTCGATTACCCATGCCGCGATGCTGGCGGCGTGGAGCGTCGAGCTGGCCGATGGCCAAGGGCGCAGTGGGGGGAGCAGCGGGGGCCGCAGCCAGGGCAATGAGCGGCTGCGGCTGGCGAGCGCCCAGCTCGCGGCCGCGCTGCACCGGGTCGAGCCCAACCTGCGCTACAACCACGCTCTCGAATGGGCGCTCGACAAGCGCTGGATCGGTTGCGATGCGCGCGACCGGGCGATGATCTGCGCGGCGCTGATCGGCAGCATGGGACGCAGCGCCATCCCCGACCGGCTGCGCAGCCTCGCCGAAGACGAGGATCTGCGCGAAGCGGTGACCTGGGGGCTCGGGTTCAAGCTGGCGCGCCGGCTGGGCGCGGCCTCGCGGGTCTCGATGCTCAGCAGCGCACTGATCCGCAAGAAGCGCCGCCTGATCCTGCGGCTCGATCCGAGCCGCGCGCCGCTGGGCAATTATCCGGTGACCAAGGATCTCGAAATCCTGGCCGCTTTTCTCGAGCTGGAGCCCAAGGTGAAAATCGGGAAGGTCGAACCGGAGGACTGAGCCTCACGCAGCCGGTCGCCGTGTACCTGCGTCGGCAGGCTCAGTTGGCGGTGGCCGGAGCGGCGAGCGGGAAGAAGGGAATCCGCACCTCGAGCGGCGAGCCATCGGCGGTCTCGAAGGTGTAGAAGCCTTCCATCGAGCCATGCGGCGTATCGAGCGGGCAGCCCGAGACGTAATCGTGCGACTGCCCGGGAGCGAGCACCGGCTGCTCGCCCACCACCCCCTCGCCCTCGACGATGCCCACCCCGCCGCGACCGTCGGTGATCCGCCAGTGGCGGCTGCGCAATTGCACGGTCTCGTCCGAACCGTTCTCGATCCGGACGTGATAGGTCCAGAACCAGCGCGCGGCTTCGGGTTGCGACTGCTCGGGCAGGAAACTGGCCGCGACCCGGACGGTAATTCCGTGCGACATCGCGGCATGGGGGAAGAGCGCTTTCATCACCCACCCAAGGTAGCGTCTGTGGCGCGGGCGACAAGGGGTGGTGAGGATCGAAACGGAGTCGGAATGGCTGCGTGCCCTCCCCGCAACCCGTTCGAAAAGCACAGTTGCGCGCGTTCGAGCCGGGCCAATCCACCCGCGAGAACCTGAAGGAGCGCCATTATTGCTTGCGAATGATTTGCAGTAGCATAAAATGGCGGGACGGAACGCAAGGAGATCGCATGGCCCACTCGCACGACTCGACCACTCTCGATCTGCCCCTCCCCGCGCGGCGGGCGACCACGCTGGGGCTGGTGCTGATCCGGCGGATGGCGGGGCACGGGCTCAATGATTCGCGCGCCGCTATGCTGGCAATGGATGCCGCCGGACCGGGTTTCCCCAAGCTGCTGGTGATGGCGCGCGCGCTGGTGCTCGAACTGGCGCGGACTTCGCGGCGGCGGATCCTGCTGGCGCCCTGCTGCGCCGCCGGGATGACGCGCGACGAGGGTCTGCTGATGGAGATGATCGGCGGCGGCGGGCTGGATCTGCACGCCGCGCTGACCGACGACGCGCCCTGCACCACCGCGCTTTCGACCGCACGGGCGCTGGGGCGCGAACTCGAACGGATCGCCCTGCGCAACGGCTGGCGGCGCTAGCGCGCGGCGCCGGGGCTGCGACGCTAGAACCCTGCGGCGCTCAGCGCGCGATCGAGGTCTTCGGTCACGTCGGCGATATCCTCCAGCCCGACATTGATCCGCAGCAGCCCTTCGGTGACCCCCATCTCGGCGCGGGCCTCCGCGCTCATGCCGGCGTGGGTGGTGCTGGCGGGGTGGCACATCAGGCTGCGCGCATCGCCGATATTGTTCGAGATATCGACCAGTTCGAGCGCATCGAGCAACGCGAAGGCCTTTGCGCGGTCGCCGACATCGAAGGCGAAGATCGGGCCGAAGGCGTCCATTTGCCGCGCGGCGAGTTCGTGGCGGGGATGGCTGGCGAGCCCGGGGTGGAGCACGCGGGGGACGCGGGGCTCGATGAAACGGCCGAGTTCGAGCGCGTTCTCGCTCTGGCGATG
>JAHJPT010000215.1 GCA_018819685.1 Alphaproteobacteria bacterium | reverse complement strand
TTCGCCGACATAGGAGGCGATCATCTTCTTCACCTGCCTGGTCCGCAGCAGCTTGCCGATGCCCTCGTTGTCGATCCCGGCATTGTTGCTGGCGAAGGTGAGGTTCTTCACCCCGCTGTCGCGGATGGCATCGAGCAGGCGCTCGGGCACGCCGCACAGGCCGAAGCCTCCGCTGGCGATCAGCATGTCGTCCTTGAGCAACCCGTCGAGGGCGGCGGCGGCATCGGGATAGAGCTTGTTCATGGCACCGTCGCTTAGCGAGGCGCGCGCGCCCTGTCACGGGGGGCGATCCCAGCGGCGGTTCGCGGGGCGATCACGGCGCCCCATGCAAGTATCTGTTGCATTTCATACAACTCGCAATGTTCTTTTCGCACTTGCACAAAAATTGCTGCGACCGCATATGCCTCCCTGCCTTTTAGGCATCCTCTCCCAAGACTTCCAAGCCCGGCCGGTTTATCCAGCCGGGCTTTTTTCTGTCCGCGGTCCGGGTTTCGCACCCAACGCGCACGCTTTTCGGACACCATCGGGCTCCCGCTCGGTTGCATCTGTGAAGGGCGCACCCAATCTGCGCTTCCTCGACAGACGCAAAGGAGCGAGACCGGGCATGGCAGATGCGGAAGCACAGATCGACGAGAAGACCGTCAGGCTTCAGGTGGCGGCGGCCCGGCAGGAGGAAAGCGGCCAGGGCATCGCCCGCCTCCCGCGCACCGCCTTCCAGGCGCTCGGCATCACCGAGGGCGATGTCGTCCAGATTTCGGGAAAGCGCGACACCGTCGCGCTCGCCATGCCCGCCTATGACGAGGATCAGTCGCTCGACGTGGTCCGGCTCGACGGGCTGCAGCGCGGCAATGCCGAGTGCGGCTCGGGCGAGCATGTCCAGATCGCCGCGGCCGAATCGCGCCCCGCGACCCGGGTGGTCTTCGCGCCCGCCAGCCGCGAGATGCGGCTCCAGGGCCCGACCCAGGCGCTCAAGCGCAATTTCTTCCGCAAGCCGCTGGTCGCGGGCGATCTGGTCGCCACCACCGGCCAGCAGCCGGTCCAGAACATGCCCCCCGAAGTGCGGCGGATGTTCAATGCGCCCGCTTATGCGCTCACCCAGATACGCCTCACCGTGGTCTCGACCGCGCCCAAGGGCATCGTCCATATCGACGAGAATACCGAGGTCGAGCTGCGCGCCGAGTTCGAGGAACCCGCAGGCGGACGCGCTACGGTCAATTACGACGACGTCGGCGGTATGCAGGATACGATCCAGCAATTGCGCGAGATGGTCGAACTGCCGCTGCGCTATCCCGAATTGTTCACCCGACTCGGGGTCGATCCGCCCAAGGGGGTGCTGCTCCACGGCCCGCCCGGCACCGGCAAGACCAGGCTAGCGCAGGCCGTCGCCAATGAGAGCGATGCCTATTTCTCGATCATCAACGGGCCAGAGATCATGGGCTCGGGCTAGGGCGAGAGCGAGAAGCGGCTGCGCGAGGTCTTCGAGGAGGCCAGCCGCAACGCCCCGGCGATCATCTTCATCGACGAGATCGATTCGATCGCTCCCAAGCGCGACCGGGTGCCGGGTGAGGCTGAAAAGCGCCTCGTTGCCCAATTGCTGACGCTGATGGACGGGCTGGAGGCGCGCGCCAATCTGGTCGTGATCGCCGCCACCAACCGCCCCGATGCGATCGACGAGGCGCTGCGCCGCCCCGGCCGTTTCGACCGCGAGATCGTGATCGGGGTCCCCGACGAGAACGGCCGCCGCGAGATCATCGGCATTCACACCCGCGGCATGCCGCTGGGCGACAAGGTCGATCTTCGCGAACTGGCGCGCACCACGCACGGCTTCGTCGGCGCCGATATCGCGGCGCTGGCGCGCGAGGCGGCGATCGACGCGGTGCGCCGGATCATGCCCCGGCTCGATCTCGACGAGCGGACCATCCCGCCCGAAGTGCTCGACGATCTCTACGTCAGCCGCGAGGATTTCATCTCGGCGCTGAAGCGAATCCAGCCGTCCGCGATGCGCGAGGTCATGGTGCAGGTGCCCAATGTCGCATGGAGCGATATTGGCGGGGTTTCCGGGGCGGTCGACAAGCTCAAGGAGGGCATCGAGCTGCCGATGAAGAACCCCGAGGCGTTTCACCGTCTCGGCATCCGCCCGGCCAAGGGGTTCCTGCTCTACGGTCCTCCCGGCACCGGCAAGACGCTGCTCGCCAAGGCCGTGGCCAAGGAGGCCGAGGCCAATTTCATCTCGATGAAATCGAGCGATCTATTGTCCAAATGGTACGGCGAAAGCGAACAGCAGATCGCACGGATGTTCCGCCGCGCCCGCGCGGTGGCGCCCTGCGTGGTCTTCATCGACGAGATCGACAGCCTCGTGCCCGCGCGCGGCAGCGGCGGCAACGAGCCACAGGTCACCGGCCGCGTCGTCAACACGATCCTGTCGGAGATGGATGGGCTGGAGGAATTGCAATCGGTGGTGGTGATCGGGGCGACCAACCGGCCGATGCTGGTCGATCCGGCGCTGCTGCGACCGGGCCGCTTCGACGAGCTGGTTTATGTCGGCCCTCCCGACCAGACGGGCCGCGAGCATATCCTCAAGATCCACACGCGCGACATGCCGATGGCAGCCGATGTCGATCTCGCGAAAATCGCGAACAAGACCAATCGCTTCACCGGGGCGGATCTGGAGGACATCGTGCGCCGCGCCGGGCTCAACGCGCTGCGCCGTGTCGGCAGCGGCGTCAGCGAAGTCTCGGCGGTCGATTTCGAGGAAGCCTTCGACGATTCGCGCGCCACCGTCACGCAGAAGATGGAGCAGGAATACGAAAAGATGCGCGGCGAGCTCAAGAAGCGCGCCGCCGAGGTCGCACCGATCGGCTTCATTCACGAAGGGATGGTGTCCTCGACCCGCGATGCCAAGCACGAGTAATGGCGTTCGGAGCGGGGCGGTGGCCGCGCCCTGCGGATCGCGCCGCTAGTTCTGGGTGCGTTCGTTCGCGGCCTGAACCTCGAGCCGGTGGCGGATCAGCGCATCGGGCATGTGCTCCTGCAGCCAGCAGATCATGTGCTCGCGCGTGGCGCAGCGCAGGTTCCACAAGTCGCCGATGCTTGCGGCACTCACCGACAGCCGCAGTTCCATGCTTTCGGGGTGCGCTTCGGTCATCAGCAGTGCCAGATTGCGACCGTCGAACAGATCATGCGCTTTGACGAAGCGTTCGAACTCGGCGCGGATCGGCTGAATGCGGGTGGCGGGATCGAGGTGGAGATAGACCGGGCCGGTCAGCCGCTCGCTCAGTCGCGACCAGTTCTCGAAGCTTTCGTCGAGGAAGCGCGAGGTCGGCACCACCAGCACGCGTTCGTCCCAGATTCGCACCGTGATGAAGCTCATGCGGATCTCCTCGACGCGCCCGACCTCGCCATCGACCTTGACCATATCGCCCAGCCGTAGCGGCTGGGTGAGCGCCATCTGCAATCCGGCGATCAGCGATTTGAGCGCCGGCTGCGCGGCCGCGCCCACCGCCAGCGCGGCGAGGCCCGCTGAAGCCATCAGCGTCACCCCGATATCGCGCACGCCGGGAATGTTGAGCATGATCAGCGCAATGGTGATCAGGATGATCGCGAAGCCGACCGTGCTGCTGAGGATCGAGACGCGCGTCCGCCTTGCGCGCATCGCCACCGGATCCGCGGCATCCTCGGCCTCGCGCTCGAGTCCGGCGGCCACGCCCTTGACCAGCGCATAGAGCACCCAGCCCATCAACGCGGGGGCGATGTAGCTCATCACCGTGTCCCACCCCCCGCCGGCGAGCGCGTCGCTGTGAACGGCGATGGAGATCGCCCAGCCCACCATCGCCCAGCGCATCGGTCGGCGCACCGTGTCGAGGATGAAATCGTCCAGCCAGGTGGTCGAGATGCGCGCGATGCGGCGCAGCATCCTGAACAGGACCGCATGCAGGATCAGCGCGATGACGATCGGCACGCCGAGCGCGATCCCGGTGGTGATCACCGCTTCCCAGGAAAGGTCCCAATTGCGCGGATCGTAGCGTTCGAACATGGGCGCGCGCCTAACCGCCCGACCGGGCGAAGACAAGCAGCCGCAGCGCGCTAGCCGGCGACCGGGAGCAGGATCACCACCTCGAGCCCGTCGGAATGGAACTCGCGTTCGAGCGAGCCGCCGAATTGCCGCGCGGCGCTGATCATCAGCATGCTGCCGAAACCGCGCCTTTCGGGCTGCTGCTCGACGGTGCCGCCACGCTCGCGCCAGACCATCCGCACCTCGTCGCCCTCACGGTTCCAGCGCACCTCGATCGTGCCGCCCTGCGACCAGGCGCCGTATTTGACGGCGTTGGTGGTCAGTTCGTGGAGCACCAGCCCAAGAGGGGTCACCTGCGCGGCGGGAAGCAGGATTTCCTCGCCCTCGATCGCCGCCTGCAGCCGTTCGGACCGATAGGGCGCAAGGCTGGTCTCCACCAGCGCGCGCAGCGAGGCCACCGGGCGGTCGAGCTCGCCCTGCGAGACCTCGTGCGCGGTCAGCAGCGCGCGGATACGTTCGGCGATGGCGTCGGTCACCGGCTTGGCCTCGGGCTTGTCGCGCGCGCTCAGCTGGACGATCGCCAGCACCACCGCGAACAGGTTCTTGACCCGGTGGTTGAGCTCGCGCGCCAGCAGATCGGCGCGGTCGCGCGCCTCGCCCAGCGCCGTTGCCTGCGCCGCTTCGGCTTCGGCGCGGGCGGTGCGCGCCACCAGTCGCGCAGTGGAAACCATCGCCAGGATCAGCAGCAGAACCAACCCGCCCAGCAGCGGCAGCACCCGCGCCTCGGCGCGCGCGGTCTCGGCGGTCGCGCGTCTCAAAAGGTCCAGTTCGATCCGCTCCATCTCGTTGATCGACCGGCGCAACCGCGCCATCGTCTCGTGGCCCTCGTCCGAGAGCACCTCGCGGCGCGCATCGATCAAGCGGCCGTTGTCGAGCATGCGCACCGAGGTATCGAGTTCGGCGAATTTGGCAGCCGCCAGCGTCTCGATCCGGTCGAACAGTTCCTTCTGTCGCGCTGTCGCGTCGTCGGCGAGCGAGGTTTCCAGGCGGCTGAGAGCGGGATCGATCTGTTCGCGACCGGACAGATAGGATTCCAGATAACGACGATCGAGCGTGATCAGATAGCCGCGCTGGCCCGTCTCGGCGTTGAGCACCGCCTGGCTGACGCTGCGCAGATCGGTCAGCACCTCGTTGGTCATCCGGACCTGCTCGCGCTCTTCGCGCTCGCTTTCGACGGTCTGATAGACCGAGAAGATCAGCCCGAACATCGCCGCAGCGGTGATCCCGAGCAGCGCGACATTGGCCCAGCGAAAGGTGCGATCCTCTCGGGCGAAGGCGACATAGCGCTTCAATGCGCAGCGTCCCAGCTCATGCCGCTGCCGATATCGATCCCCAGCGGGACGGAGAGTTCGACCGCAGGGAGCGCGGCTTGGGCCATCACCCGTTCGATCACCGGGGAAGCGGCTGCGACGTCGCCCTCGGGCACTTCGAACACAAGTTCGTCGTGAACCTGCAGCAGCATGCGGACCTTGCCCAGTCCGGCCTGATCGAGTGCCGGCATCATGCGGACCATCGCGCGCTTGATGATGTCGGCGCTGGTGCCCTGGATCGGCGCGTTGATCGCCGCGCGCTCGCTGCCCTGCCGTTCGGCCTGATTCTTGGAATTGATCCGCGGGAACCAGGTCTTGCGACCGAACAGCGTTTCCGAATAACCGCATTCACGGACCTGCTCGAGGGTGCGGACGATGTATTTCTGGATGCCGGGAAAACGCTGGAAATAGGTGTCGATCATGGCCTGAGCCTCG
>JAHJPT010000214.1 GCA_018819685.1 Alphaproteobacteria bacterium | reverse complement strand
GCATTTCCTGCCTCTGGACGCTGAAGGTGCAACCGCCCGCGCGCGGGCCCAGATCGACCCCGCCGATATTGCCCAGCTTCTCGAGCCGGAACACATCGGCACTGGCCGGCGGCGGAGCTTTGACCGCGGTGGTTTCGACCGGTGCCGGAACGCCGCCCTCGGAGACCGAACCCGGGGCGCCGACACGGCTGGCGAAATCACCCGCGGTTTCGCTGCTGGCGGGTTCTTGCGAACATCCGGCGACCAGAAGCGCGGTCGCGACGGTCAGGATCCTGTTCACGTGTCACGCTCCTCTTTTTCGACTTCGGTCGCACCATCGGTATCTTTCGCGGTGTTTTCCCGCGCCGGCTGGTCGAGGCGATCTTCGGTCGGGTCGGGCGCGCCCGGCTCGTCTATGTCGGAATCCACGGGCGCGGGTTCGCCATCGCCCTGACCGGCAATCCCGCTCCTGAGCTTGGCGGGTGCCACGTGTTCGGCTGCCTTCTCGTCGGTCTTCTTGCCCGCGCCGGTGTCCTTGGTGCTGTCGGTCGTCTTGACCTCGTCGACCGGCGGAACTTCAGCCTTCTCGTCGCCGGGCAGAACATAGTCCGCGCCTTCCCAGGGCGAGAGAAAATCGAACTGGCGCAGATCCTGCGGCAGATCGACGGGCTCGTAAACCACCCGCTTCTCGTCTTCGGAATAGCGCAATTCCTGATAGCCGGTCAGCGGGAAATCCTTGCGGAAGGGATGCCCCTCGAAACCGTAATCGGTGAGGATCCGGCGCAGATCGGTGTTGCCGTCGAACAGCACGCCGAACATGTCGAACACCTCGCGCTCGAGCCATCCGGCGTTGGGCCAAAGCGTCGTGACCGTCGGAACAGGCACCTCTTCGCTCGTCGTCACCTTCACCATGATGCGGCTGTTGGTGGTGAGGCTGAGCAACATATAGACAACCTCGAAGCGCTCGGGGCGCCCGGGATAATCCACTCCGGCGATTTCCATCAGCTGCTGATAGGCGTGATCGTCGCGCAAAGTGCGGAGCGCATCCTCGATGCTGCCGCGCCGGACGGTCAGCATCAGTTCGCCATGCTCTTCATGGGCCCGGATCAGATGATCGCCCAGCGCGCGCGAAAGCGTGTCCTTGAGGCCCTCGATCCAGGTGAAACGGGGCGCGGGATGAAATACGGTCATGCGCCTACCTTACCGTTCGATCGTTCCGCTGCGACGGATCTTCCGCTGCAGCTGCATCACACCGTAGAGCAGCGCCTCGGCACTCGGCGGGCAGCCCGGCACATAGATATCCACCGGCACGATCCGGTCGCAACCGCGCACGACCGAATAGCTATAGTGATAATAGCCGCCGCCATTGGCGCACGAGCCCATGCTGATCACGTATTTCGGGTCCGACATCTGGTCGTAGACCTTGCGCAGCGCCGGCGCCATCTTGTTGCACAGCGTCCCCGCGACGATCATAACGTCCGACTGGCGGGGGCTGGCGCGCGGGGCGACGCCGAACCGCTCCATATCATAACGCGGCATGTTGACGTGGATCATCTCCACCGCGCAGCAGGCGAGGCCGAAGGTCATCCACCACAGCGAACCGGTGCGCGCCCACTGGAACAGGTCCTCGGTGCTGGCGACGAGGAAGCCCTTGTCGTTCACTTCGGTTTGGAGCGCGTTGAAATATTCCGGATCCGGCTGGCGAAGCTCGCCGGCACGGGCCGTCGGCGCATCGTGCAGCGACTGGTTGTGATCGGCGGTCAGCGGACGATAGTGATCCACGCGCGGCTGCGCATCGCCTGTGCGATCTACTCCCACTCCAGCGCTCCTTTCTTCCACTCATACGCGAGCCCGATGGCGAGGATCGTCAGAAAGACCATCATCCCGATCCAGCCCTCCCAGCCCGTGAACTGGAGGCTGACCGCCCATGGAAACAGGAAGGCGGCCTCGAGGTCGAAAACGATAAACAGCAGCGCGACGAGGTAGAACCGCACGTCGAACTGGCTGCGCGGCTCCTCGAAGGCGGGGAAGCCGCATTCGTACTCGCTGAGCTTTTCCGCATCGGGATTGTGCGTACCCGTCAGGCGCGAAACGCCCATTGGCAGGAACACGAACGCCGCCGACAATGCGACCGCGATGAACAGAAAGATGAGGATCGGCAGATACTGCTCGAGATCGACCACGTGTGATTCCTAAGCCTGGAGGCGCCAGTTGCGCTCGCCTCTAGGCCCCTCGCCCCGCGGGTGCAAGGGTCCGGCCCTTGCAAGCTGCGCATGTGTGCGTGAAGCTTATTTCATCATCGACTTCACGGTCTTAAGCGTCTTGGCGCCATAGGGAGGCTTCAGCCCGCTGAGCTTGGCGACATCGACCTTGGTCTGCGTGTAGACGCTGCGCGCGTGGCTGAATTCGCGGAAACCCTCGACCCCGTGATAGCTGCCCATTCCCGAGGGCCCGACTCCGCCGAACGGCAGGTCGTCCATCGAGACGTGGAAGATCACGTCGTTGACGGTCACACCGCCCGAGATCGTCCGCTTGAGCACCTTTTCCTGCTCCTTCCGGTCGCTGCCGAAATAATAAAGCCCCAGTGGACGGTCGTTGGCGTTCACGTAGTCGATCGCCTCGTCGATCTCGCGATAGGTCTTCACCGGCAGGACAGGGCCGAAGATTTCCTCCTGCATGGCCTGCATGTCGTCGGTGACGTTCTTCAGGATCGTCAGCGGCATCTTGCGCGCATTGGTGTTGGAGAAATCCTCATTGCCCGGATTGACCTCGATCACCTCGGCACCCTTGTCGCGCGCATCGGCGACCATCGCCTGGAGCCGGTCGAAATGCCGGTCAGTCACGACGCTGGCGTAGTCCTCGTTGTCGAGCAGCGAAGAATACATGTTCGCCGTGCCTTGCCAGACGCCGTGGATCGCCTCGTCCTGCTTGTCCTCGGGGACGTAGAGATAGTCGGGCGCAAGACATATCTGCCCCGCATTGAGCATCTTGCCCATCGCGACCCGTTCGCCGGCCTTGGTGAAATCGGCGCTGCGGCCCATGAACACCGGGCTCTTGCCGCCCAGCTCCAGCGTTACCGGGACCAGATTGGCAGAAGCCGCCTCCATCACCCTGCGTCCGGTGGCGGTCGATCCCGTGAAGACCAGATGATCGAACGGCAGCGAACTGAACGCCGCGGCCACTTCCGGCGGCCCCGTGAACACCGCGCATTCGTCGGGCGTGAAAACCTTCGCCACCAGTTCGCGCATCAGCATGCTAGTCCGCTCGGTGAACTCGCTGGGCTTGATCATCGCGCGGTTGCCCGCGGCGAAGACCTGCATCAGCGGCCCGAAGGTCAGATTGACCGGGAAGTTCCACGGGCTGAGAATGCCGACCACACCCTTGGGCTCGTAGCGCACCTCGGCTTTCGCCCCGAGCAGGCCGAGCGGGAACTGGACGTGCCGCTTGTCGGGTTTGGCCCAGCCATCCATGTGCTTGAGACAATAGCGACCGAAAGCGATCGTCCCGGCGATATCGGTAATCATCGACTGTTGGGGCGAACGGCTACCGAAATCGGCGCTCATCACCTTGGTCAGATCCTCGGCATTGTCCTTGAGCAGCTTGATCGCGCGCTCGATGCGGTCCTTGCGCAGAGCCATCGGTTCCGGCCGGGTCTGGTGGTGAGCGGAGCGCTGCCTGCGCAGGACATCTTCCATGTCGCTCTTGCGGTTGTCCGTCATATTGCTCTCCGTTTGAAATTGTTGCGATGCAGCACTAGATCGCTCGCGTACCGATATTCCAGAACCGAAGGACCAGCACAAGCATGACCCAGTTCAGCGCCGCAGACCCCGTCGTCATTCTCTCTTACGCGCGCACCCCGATGGGCGGCATGCAGGGCGCTCTGGCCGAGGCTTCCGCGACCGATCTGGGCGCGACGGCAGTGAAGGCGGCGGTGGAGCGTTCCGGCGTCGCGGGAGACAAGTTCGACCGCGCCTATATGGGCTGCGTGCTGCCCGCCGGGCTCGGCCAGGCGCCCGCGCGCCAGGCGGCGATCAAGGCCGGCCTGCCCAAATCGGTGCAGGCGACGACGGTGAACAAGGTCTGCGGCAGCGGCATGCAGACCGTCATCATGGGCGCCGAGGCGCTGGCCAGCGGATCGATCGATTATGTGGTCGCGGGCGGAATGGAGAGCATGACCAATGCACCCTATCTGCTCAAGAAGCACCGTTCGGGCGCCCGGCTGGGCCACGACACGGCTTATGATCACATGTTCCTCGACGGACTCGAAGACGCCTATGAGGAAGGCCGCGCGATGGGCACCTTCGCGCAGGACACCGCCGACGAATATCAGATGACGCGCGAGGAGATGGACGAATATTCCATCGAATCGCTGCGCCGCGCCAATGCCGCGATCGAGTCGGGTGCCTTCGCCGACGAAGTGGTCCCGGTGACGATCACCACCCGCAAGGGCGAACACAAAGTCGAACACGACGAGCAGCCCGGCAAGGGCCTGCCCGACAAGATCCCGACCCTTCGCCCGGCCTTCGCCAAGGACGGGACGATCACCGCGGCGACCTCGAGCTCGATCTCCGACGGCGCGGCGGCGGTGGTGCTGACGCGCGAGAGCGTGGCCAAACAGAACGGCCAGCAGCCGGTCGCGCGGATCGTGGCGGTGGCAGCGCATGCGCAGGAACCCGCCAAGTTCACCGTTGCGCCCATCGGTGCGATCAACAAGGTGCTCGAGAAAGCCGGCTGGGACGCGGGCGATGTCGAGCTGTGGGAAGTCAACGAAGCCTTCGCCTGCGTCGCCATGTTCGCCATGCGCGACATCGGCATCCCGCACGAGAGGATCAACGTCAACGGCGGCGGCACTGCCTTGGGCCACCCGATCGGCGCCAGCGGGACGCGGATCATCGTGACCCTGCTCAACGCGCTCAAGCGGCAGGGCAAGACGCGCGGGATCGCAAGCCTGTGCATCGGCGGCGGAGAGGCGACGGCAATCGCGGTCGAGCTGGTCTGACGCAGACAAAGCGCCGCGCGCACCGATCGCCTCGGGGGGCCGGCATGCGGCGTATTGGAACAGTAGGACAGCGCCCGCCAGATCGGCGGAATGGAGAAAGCGCAGCCGGCTGAGGCCCCGATTATCCGCGATTATCTGATGGTAGCTCTCACCACGGCGATCGAGAGGCGCACATGAGGTTCTTCGTCAGGGCTCCTGCGCACCGAAAAGCCGGTCCTGCCGCACCCAGCCCTCGCGTCCATCGACTTCGAAGGCGCACCAGCCTTCCGAGCAATCGTCGAGCAGTCCGACGACGCCGGGAGCGAGGCGCCAGCGCAATCCGCTGCTGGCGTCGGGTGCATCGCGCATCTCGAGCGGTCCTTCCCCGATCACCATCGCCGTGCGATCGGGGCTGAGCAGCCGCGCCACCACCCAGCCCTGTTCGCCGTCGGGATCGCGGATCAGTCGCCAGCCTTCCATCACCCGGACCACCTTCACCGGCAGACCCGGGCGACGATAGACCCAGGACACCTTGTAGTCGCGGCTGGGCCCGACCCGCATGTTGAGTTCCGAGGCACGGATGCTGGCCCAATAGGGTACGCTTCGCTCCTGCGCCTGGGCAGGAGCGGCAAAGAGCGCCGCGGCGGCAAGCAGGAGAGCAAGGCAGGTTCTCATGGCTGATCAGCGATTTACCGCAATCGACTCGGCCCGGCAAGGCAGCCGGTCACGATTGCCGTGCTCAATCCGGCGCTTGACCCTCCGCCACCCCAGCGCCTAGCCCGAGGCTCACCATGACAGACACGCCCGACCGCCCTACACGCCGCCTCAGCCGCCCGCCGCGCGTGGTGGTTACCCGCCGTCTTCTGCCCGAAGTCGAGGCGCGGTTCAGCGAGCTGTTCGACACGCGCCTCAACACGCCCGATGAACCGTTTTCGCGCGCAGAGCTGGCCGAGGCTATGGCCGCAAGCGATGTGCTGGTCCCTACCGTCACCGACCGGATCGATCGACACCTCATCGAGGCGGCGGGAAGCAATTTGGGGCTGATCGCCAGCTTCGGCGCCGGGACCGACCATATCGATCTTGCAGCCGCCGCCGAGCGGAAGATCATCGTCACCAACACCCCCGGCGTCTTCACGGACGACACGGCCGACCTCACGATGGCCGGGATTATCGGCGTGCCGCGCCGGATCCGCGAGGGCGTGCAATTGATCCGCAGCGGGGAATGGACCGGCTGGACCCCGACTTCGCTGCTCGGGCGCAAACTGGGCGGCAAGGTGCTCGGCATCGTCGGAATGGGCCGCATCGGTCAGGCGGTCGCCCATCGCGCTCGCGCCTTCGGGCTGGAAATCGCCTATCACAATCGCAAGCGGCTGCCCGAGGCGGTCGAGCGGATGTTCGCGGCGCGCTTCGTGGAGAGCCTCGACGAGCTGGTGGCGCAGGCCGATATCCTCACCCTGCATTGTCCCGCCAATTCCGACAGTCGGGGGATGATCGATGCACGGCGAATCGAGCTGATGAAGGAGGGCGCCTGTATCATCAACACCGCGCGCGGCGACCTGATCGAGCAGGAAGCGATGATCGCGGCGCTGGAGAGCGGCCAGCTCGCCGGCGCGGGGCTGGACGTCTATCCCGACGAACCGAACGTCGATCCGCGGCTGATTGCGCATCCCAATGTGATGACCCTGCCCCATATCGGCAGCGCGACCCGCGAGGGCCGGGAGGAATCGGGCCTCAAGGTGATCGCCAACATCCGGATGTGGGTCGACGGGCACCGCCCGCCCGACCAGGTCCTGACCGGGCTGGAACGCTGAGGGATCAGTCTCCGGTCAGGATTCGATCGACCAGTTGTTTCACCGATGGCGTGAAATTGTTCGAGTAGAACGGGTCCTGCTTGAAACGGTAGGCCGAGTGGCCGGCGAAGGCCAGATTCTCGTCTACCGGACCGCCATGGGCGATATCCTGCAGCGTCTTCTGGATGCAGAAGCTGCGCGGATCCGCGAGGCGCCCGGTGGTGTAGTCGTCGTGATCCTTCCAGCTCGAGAACAGGCAGTGCGACAGGCAGCCCATGCAGTCCTGCTGGTCCTTGCGGATTGTGTCGCGGCTGTCGGGGGTGACGAACACGGCGGTGCCGTCTGGCGTCTTGAGCGCCTCGGTGAAACCCTTCGCCATCCATTCCTGCGCCTTGGGGCGGTCGTCGGGCGAGACCCAGAAATTCTTCGCCTTGCCTTCATCGGCAAGCGGGATGGTGCCCTCCTGTTCGCCGCGCTTGAAGATCGGGATCTGACGCTCCGAGCGATGGATCAGATCGTAGAGGAAGGGGTTCTTGACTGCGGAGGAATAGAACCCCGTCGGCGAGAATTTGTGCAGCAGGATCTCGCCCTCGTCGACCGTGCGCAGCATGTCCTTCCATTCCTGCGGGATCGGGCTTTCCTCGGTCAGCAGCGGCCTCGTACCGAACTGGAAGGCGATCTTGCCCAGCTCGGGATTGTCGATCCAGTCGTTCCATTCGCGCAGGAACCACACGCCGCCCGCCATCACGATGACGACGTCTTCCGAAACGCCTTCGGCGCGCATCGTCTCGCGCAACGCCGCGACTCGCGGATACGGATCCTGCGGGACCCGGGGATCCTCGGCATTGGAAAGACCGTTATGGCCGCCTGCCAGCCAGGGATCTTCATAGACCACCGCAGCCATCAGATCGGGATATTTGTGATAGGCACGCTTCCACAAGGCGCGGAAAGCGCGGGCGGAGCTGATGATCGGCAGATAGTTGACGTTGTACTGCGCTGCGATCTCGGACAATTTGTAGGGCATGCCCGCGCCGCAGGTGACGCCGGCGACCATGCCGCGGGTCTGCTCCAGAATGCCGTGCAGGATCGGCTGTGCGCCGCCCATTTCCCACAGCACGTTGATGTTGATCGCGCCGTTGCCGCCTGAGATCTCATAGGCGCGGCGAACCTGTTCGACACCGCCGGCGATGGCGTAGCGGATCAGTTCCTCGTGGCGCTCGCCGCGGGTGCGGCCGTGATAGATCTGCGGGATGACGTTGCCGTCTTCATCATAGCTGTCCGCGTTCACCGCAGATACGGTGCCGATGCCGCCCGCTGCCGCCCATGCACCGGAACTGGCATGGTTGGTGGCAGAGACGCCCTTGCCGCCCTCAATCAGCGGCCAGACTTCGCGTCCGCCATAAACAATCGGCTTCAAACCCTTGAACACGTAAAAGCTCCCACATTAGCGCAGCCGTATAAACATGCTGCGCAACAAATGCCCAATAAAAACGCGCCACGGCCAGACACGTTGCCCCCGCAGGTCAGCGTTGGGCGCAACCTTTGATCTTGGCGGGGGCGACCGCCGGACCGGTCGCTTCAAACCGCGCGAAATATCCCGCGATATCAGGCTTTTCGATAAACTCGACCAGCTTGTAGCCCACCGCCTCGAACTCGCAGAAAAGCAGCTTGGGCGGCATGCCATGGCGGTTGGTCGGTCGGTCGACATCGACGACGATGACCTGACCGCCAGGCTTCAGCGCGGGCCGCAGCCGCCAGATAAAGGCATAAGGCTCGGTCACCTCATGATACATGTGCACCAGAAAAATGCGATCGAAACTGTTCTCGGGCAGTCGCGGATCATCGACATCGCCCGGCTTGATCG
>JAHJPT010000213.1 GCA_018819685.1 Alphaproteobacteria bacterium | reverse complement strand
CCGGGCCGAGATCACTCGGTCCGGCGCCTAGACTGGAGTTTTGACGGGCGCGTGACGCACCCGCACAAATGATCAGGCTGCGGCTTCTTCCGGCGGATTTTCCATCGCGCCGAAATCCTGGCCGCTGTCGACCACGCCTTCGCCCTTGCCCGAGCGCGCGGCTTCGCCGATCGCGTCGCAATAAAGGCGCACGGCGCGGCTGGCATCGTCATTGCCCGGGATCGGGAATGCGATGCCGGTCGGATCGGTATTGGTATCGAGCACCGCGATCACCGGAATGCCGAGGACGTTGGCTTCCTTGATCGCCAGGTCTTCCTTGTTGGCGTCGATCACGAACATGACGTCGGGAATGCCGCCCATGTCGCGGATACCGCCAAGCGAGAGCTCGAGCTTGTCGCGCTCGCGCGTCAGCTGAAGGACTTCCTTCTTGGTCAGACCCGAAGTGTCGCCCGAAAGCTGTTCCTCGAGCGTCTTGAGACGCTTGATCGAACCCGAGATCGTCTTCCAATTGGTGAGCATGCCGCCCAGCCAACGGTGGTTGACGAAATGCTGGCCCGAGGAGCGCGCCGCTTCGGCGATGGCGTCCTGCGCCTGACGCTTGGTGCCGACGAACAGCACTTTCCCGCCCGACCGCGCGGACTGCGCCACGAAGTCGAGCGCGCGCGCGAACAGCGGCACGGTCTGCGACAGGTCGATGATGTGGATGCCGTTGCGCGCGCCGAAGATATACGGCTTCATGCGTGGGTTCCAGCGGTGGGTCTGGTGGCCGAAATGCGCGCCGGCCTCGATCAATTGCTGCATCGTGACGGTAGGAGCCGCCATAGATAATTCCTTTCCGGTTTGACCTCTGGAAGGCTGGAACCCGAGCTGCGGAGCTTCCCGCTATCGGGCACCGGTGTGAAGCGCCTTCCATGTGGATTTGCCTGTCGCGGGATGGGCCGGAGCGGCCGAATCCCCGATCGACAGCGCGCCCTTACTGCGAATTTGCGGCGAAATCCACCTTCAATTCGCCGCTCATAGCGGACCACCAGTCGCGAATTCGCTTGACTGGCGAGAACATATTGGGAACATTACGGCTGTCGCTGGAACATAAGTCGGGCGACACGAGTTTTCCACTGGCAATCCACATCCTTATCCCGGGTCTGGGCTGCACCGAAATGGGGAAAGACGATCGATGTTTGCTCTTGCTGTGAATGTGCTCCTGATCCTGCTGGCTGTGGCCAGCCTGGCAGTGGTGGCCGATTGTGCCCTGCGCTGGTGGTCCGCGTTTGGCGCGTTGAAACGGCAGCTGGCCGATGGCGGCACGAACCATCGTCATTCCCCCAGCGCCGCGCTTCGTCGCGGTGGCGACAAGTCGCGTGCGCTCGTTACGCGCAAGCTTACGCCGCGGGTCGCGCAGCGCGCTGCCGCTTGATCTTCGCGTAACGCATCCAGCCATAGGGTAGCGAGACCAGATAGCCGAGACAGATCGCCACCAGCGTCCACCACGGCTCGATCAGCAAGGCTGCGAACAGCAGCGCCACGAAAGCCAGCAATTCGAGCCGGACCGTCCTTCGCGGACGCAGCGATGCCCAGCTCATCGTTGCCAGATTCGAAATCATCAGCACCGCGATGACCGCCAGCCATGGCCCGACCAGCAAGGGATCGCGAAACAACTCCAGCCCCGTCGCCATCCAGCAATAGAACGGCAGGAACGCGAGACCTGCACCTACCGGCGCGGGTATGCCGGTGAGAAAACCCGCCGATTTATGCGGCTGCTCGTCGATATCGATCTGCGCGTTGAACCGGGCAAGCCGAAGCGCGCAGCAGATCGCGAAGGCCAGAGCGGCGAACCAGCCAAGCCGCGCCATGTCCTGAAGCGACCACAGATAGATGATGATCGCCGGCGCGGTGCCGAACGACAGCGAATCCGCCAGGCTGTCGAGTTCCGCTCCGAAGCGCGATTGCGCGTTGAGCATCCGGGCGATGCGCCCGTCGAGCCCATCGAGCAGGCCTGCCAGAATAATCGCGAACACCGCGAGCCCCCATTGCCCGGATATCGCGAAACGGATGCCGGTGAGACCAGAGCAGAGCGCGGCAGCCGTGATCGCATTGGGCATGAGCGCCCTCAAGGTAAGCCCGCGCGGACGCGACTGACTGACCTCGAATGCCTCGTCCTCGCTGGCCTTGGGCCCCAGACGGGGACGGTCGCTGCGTGGATCGCCGTTCATTGGCTTACCCCTTCGATCAGTTTGCGAGTGCCGATTTCGCCGAGCACGGTTTCCCCGGCGATGCAGCGCTGGCCCAGCAGGACTTTGGAATCCGTGCCTACCGGGAGATAGACATCGACCCTGCTGCCGAACCGGATCAGCCCTACCCGCTGCCCCGCTCCCACCGTGTCGCCGGGCTTGACGAAAGGCACGATCCGCCGAGCCAGCAGGCCGGCGATCTGGGTGAAGCCAATCCGCGTACCGTCGGCGCGTTCGACGAGAATATGCTGCCGTTCGTTCTCTTCGCTCGCCTTGTCGAGATCGGCATTCATGAACTTGCCGGGCAGATAGACCAGCCGCCGGATCACGCCGGCGATCGGCGCGCGATTGATGTGGACGTCGAAGACGCTCATAAAAATCGAGATTCGGGTCACCGGCCCGTCGGGCAGCCCCTCGATTCCGCTCCCGTCGTCGATCTTGAGTTCTTCGGGCGGTTCGACCTGCGAAATCAGCGAAACCAGCCCGTCGGCGGGAGAGACGATCAGCGAGTCCTCGTGCGGAACGACCCGTTCCGGATCGCGGAAGAACGCGAAGATACCGGCAGAAAGCACGAGCAGCGGCCAGCCGACGATCTCCCAATCGAGCAGCAGCAGGAACAAAAGGCTGATGCCGACCGCGATCAGTCCGTATTTGCGACCCTCGGGATGAATGGAGGGGAAAGACCAAGCGACATCGCCGCGGCCCTGATTGTCGAGGAGTTCGCCTGCCATCGGATTCGTCTAGGGTACACGCTCCCCAGCCGCAAGCGCGGGCAACCTAGCCTGCCTTGCGGACGAAAACCGTTCCCGCGGAATAGCCTGCGCCGAAACTGCATATCAGCCCAGCCTCGCCCGGTTGCAAATCCTCGCTGTGCTGGTGGAAGGCGATGATCGAGCCCGCGCTAGAAGTGTTGCCGTAGGTGTCGAGCACCGTCGGGCTCTCGTCCTCGTCCGCTTCATGGCCCAGGACGCGCTGCGCGATCAGGCGGTTCATTCCCGCGTTCGCCTGGTGGAGCCACAGCCGCCGAAGCTTCCGAGGATCGATCGAAAGCCGCTCGGCCTCCTCGACGATCATCTGCGCCACCATCGGCACCACTTCCTTGAACACCTTACGACCTTCCTGGACGAACAGCTTGTCCGGGGTCTCCGCGGTTTCCGGATGCGCGCGGTTGAGAAAGCCGAAATTGTTGCGGATGTTGTTGGAAAACACGGTCTTGAGCCGGGTGCCGAGAATATCCCAATGGCTTTCCGGCGCCAGTGCGGCATCTTCCACCAGCACCGCGGTCGCCACATCGCCGAAGATGAAATGGCTGTCTCGGTCGCGCCAGTTGAGATGGCCGCTGGTGATCTCGGGGCTGACCACGAGCACGCTGCGCGCATTGCCCGCGCGGATATAATCGGCTGCAGTCTGGATCCCGAAGGTCGCCGAGGAACAGGCGACATTCATGTCGAAAGCGAAGCCCTCTATTCCCAGTGCCTGCTGGATCTCGATCGCCATCGCCGGATAGGGCCGCTGCATGTTCGATGCCGCGCACAGCACCGCATCGACATCGCTCGGCTCCCGGCCTGCACGCCGGAGCGCATCGCGCGCCGCCGCAACGCCGATCTCGGCGAGGATGGACAGTTCCTCGTCGCCGCGTTCCTCGATCCGCGGGGCCATGATCGCGGGGTCGAGCACCGAGGCCTTGGTCATCACATGCCGGGCCTTGATCCCGCTCGCCTTCTCGATGAACTCCACCGAGCTGGGCTGCATGGCATCGAGCTCGCCCGCCGCGATCGCCGCAGCGTTCTCGGCATTATAGCGCTCGGAGTAGAGGTTGAAGCTGGCCACCAGCTCCTCGTTGGAGATGCTCTCCTCGGGGGTGAATAATCCAGTGGCGGAAATGACGGGACGCCCGGTCGGCACAATATCTGCTCTCATGGCTGGCACGCGTAATCCCGCGCGGCCGCTACGGCAAGGCCGCGTCGGCCTAGCCTATCGCGCGATCGACGGGGGTGGCAAGTGGTGGACAGGGCTGGATTCGAACCAGCGTACGCTTGCGCGGGCAGATTTACAGTCTGCTGCCTTTAACCACTCGGCCACCTGTCCACTTGGCTTGCCAGTTTCGCAATGAATTGTGGGGGATCGAAACCGACCCCGCTGGCCGAGAGGCGCCCCTTTGGAGAAGCGGCGCTTG
>JAHJPT010000015.1 GCA_018819685.1 Alphaproteobacteria bacterium | reverse complement strand
CCGCGTCGATCCGTCGGGCGAGCCGGGCGGCGGCGGCGTGCGCGGCGTGATGAAGGGCAAGGTGTTCGAGAAGGTCGGGGTCAACGTCTCGACGGTGCGCGGCAATTTCGCACCGGAATTCGCCGCCACGATCAACGGCGCGACCGCCGAGGACCCCGGCTTCTGCGCCACCGGGATCAGCCTGGTCGCGCATATGGCCAACCCGCACGTCCCCGCGGTGCATATGAACACCCGCTTCCTGGTCACCGGCAAGGCCTGGTTCGGGGGCGGGGCCGATCTCAACCCGCCGATTCCTTATGCGCAGGATACCGAGGATTTCCACGCGCGGCTGCGCGCGACCTGCGCCGCGCACAATCCGACCTATTACGAGCGGTTTTCGAAGTGGGCGGAGGATTATTTCTACATCCCGCACCGCGGCGTCCATCGCGGGGTGGGCGGGATCTTCTACGATCATCTCGAGTGCCCGGACGAGGCGGCCTTCGCTCGCAATTTCGCCTTCACCAAGGACGTCGGCGAGGCCTTTCTCGACGTCTTCCCCAGGCTGGTCCGCCGACGGATGGGAAGCGAATACACAGATGCCGACAAGCGCACCCAGCTCGAATGGCGAGGCCGCTATGCCGAATTCAACCTGGTGTACGACCGCGGGACGTTGTTCGGGCTCAAGACCGGCGGCAATATCGATGCCATCCTGATGAGCCTGCCACCCGAGGCGGTGTGGACCTGATCCTGCTGTTGACCCCGCATATTTGATTGCAAATCGCCCCGTTCGCCCACAGGTTGAATGGGCATGCTGCGCCAGTACGAACTTGTAGAACGGGTCAAGGAATACGACCCCGACGCCGACGAGGCGATGCTCAACCGCGCCTATGTCTACACCGTGCAGAAGCACGGAACCCAGATACGCGCCTCGGGCGATCCCTATTTCAGCCATCCCGTCGAGGTCGCGGGGCTGATGACCGATCTCAAGCTCGATCAGGAGACGATCGCCACCGCGCTGCTCCACGACACGGTCGAGGACACGCTCGCCACGATCCAGGATATCGAGGACAATTTCGGGCCCGAGGTCGCGCGGCTGGTCGACGGTGTGACCAAGCTTTCCAAGATCGAGCAGATGCCCGAGAACGAGCGCGCTGCGGAGAATTTGCGCAAGTTCCTGCTGGCGATGAGCGAGGATATCCGCGTGCTGCTGGTCAAGCTGGGCGACCGGCTGCACAACATGCGCACGCTGCATTTCATCAAGAAGCTCGACAAGCGTCAGCGGATCGCGCGCGAGACGATGGATATCTATGCGCCGCTGGCCGAGCGGGTCGGCATGTACGAATACATGCGCGAGATGCAGCTGCTCGCCTTCGAGCAGCTCGAGCCGGAAGCCTACCACACCATCGCCAAGCGCCTGACGCAATTGCGCCAGCAGGACGGCGGCCAGGTCGATGCGATCGCACTGGCGATGAAGCAGGCGCTGGCCGAAGCCGGTCTACAAGTCGAGGTAAGCGGGCGCGAGAAACATCCCTATTCGATCTGGCGCAAGATGGCCGAACGCCATGTCAGCTTCGAACAGGTGACCGACATCATGGCGTTCCGCGTCCTCACCGATGACGAGAACGACTGCTATCGCGCGCTGGGGGTGCTGCACCGCACCTGGCAATTCCTGCCGGGCAAGTTCAAGGATTATATCTCCACCCCCAAGACCAATGGCTACCGTTCGCTGCACACCTCGCTGATGTACGAGAATTCGATGCGGGTGGAGGTGCAGATCCGCACCCGCGAAATGCACCGGCTCAACGAATTCGGCTTTGCCGCGCACTGGGCCTACAAGCAGGGCAACCGCCCCGATGGCCAGGTCGGCTGGCTGCGCGATCTGATCGAGATCGTCGATGCCAGCCACGATGCCGAGGAACTGCTCGAGCACACCAGGATGGCGATCTATCAGGATCGCATCTTCGCTTTCACCCCCAAGGGCGGGCTGTTCCAGCTGCCCAAGGGCGCGACCCCGGTCGATTTCGCTTTCGCGGTCCACACCGATCTGGGCGCGCAGACGGTTGGTGCAAAGATCAACGGACGGCACATGCCGCTGCGCACGCCGCTGGCGAACGGCGATGTGGTGGAGATCGTCAAGGGCACCAGCGCCGAACCGCAATTGTCGTGGCTCGGCTACGTCGTCACCGGCAAGGCGCGCGCCGCGATACGCCGCGCGGTACGGCTCAAGGAGCGCGCCGAGGTGGCCGAGATCGGCCAGATGCTGTTCGACGAGATCGCCGGCCGGGTGCCGGCGCGAGTCGGCAAGAAGGCGCTCAAAAAGGCGCTCGAGCGGCTGAAGATGGAGGAGGAGGACGATCTCTATTACGCCATCGGGGCCGCAGAGATCGAGGATCGCGAGGTCATGGAGGCGTTGGTCCCGGGCTGCACCGAAGAGCTTCCCGAGACCCCCGAATGGGGCAAAAGACACATCTCGATCCGCGGGCTGACCCCCGGGGTCGCCTACACTTTCGCGGAATGCTGTCATCCGATCCCCGGCGACCGGATCGTGGGAACAAGGCGGAGCGGCGAGAAAGTCGAGGTCCACACCATCGAATGCCACGAACTGGCCAGCGGGATCGATAGCGACTGGCTCGACCTTTCATGGGGCAAGCGCGCGTCGGGGGCGGTGGGGCGCCTGCGGGTGACGCTTTACGATCGACCGGGCACGCTGGCCGAGGCGGCGGGCATCTTCGCGCAGAACCACGCCAATGTCCGCGCGCTCGATCAGGTACAGAACGATCCTCCCTTCACCGGTTACGATATCGACCTCGAGGTCCAGGATCTGGCCCATCTCAACCGCATCGTCAGCGCGCTGCGCGCCAGCGACGCGGTGGCGCAGGCGGAGCGGGTCTAATGGCCCGCGTCGCCTTTCTCGGCTGCGGCGCGACACTGCCCGCTGCTTGTGGCGGAGCGGCGGAGCGCCGCGGCGACGCTTTCGAACACGATCTCGAGGTCGCGGCATTGCGTCCGGCCTTCGCCGCTGCCGGGCTGCAACTGGTGGAGATCGACTGGCGGGCGCCTCTGGATCGCTTCGACGGGTTCGAGCTGATCCTGCTGGGTACCGCGTGGGATTATCAGGACCATCCGGAAGAATTCATTGCGAGGCTCGACGCGCTAGCAGCCAAGGGCATCGCGGTCTGCAATCCGCCCGCAGCGGTGCGCTGGAACGCCGACAAGCGCTATCTGCAAGAGCTGGAAGCGCGCGGCGCTGCGATCGTCCCGACGCTGTGGCGCGACGACGCCGGCACCGCCGATCTGGCGGCTGCCATGGATCACTTCGCCAGCGATAGGGTAGTGATCAAACGCCGGATCGGTGCGGGCGGATTGGGGCAGCACAGCTTCAGCCGCGATACCCTGCCCGGCCCCGACTGGCGCATGGGGCGGCCCTGCATGATCCAGCCCTACCTACCGGCGATCCGCGACGAGGGCGAATTCACCTTCGTCTTCATCGACGGTGCGTTCAGCCATGGCGTCCGGAAGACCCCCTCGATGGACGACTATCGCATCCAGTCGCTGTTCGGAGGGAGCGAGGCGGCGTTTGCGCCGTCCCCCCTTGATCTCGCCACCGCACGGGCTGTGGTGGAGGCCTTGCCCGTCACCGATCTGCTCTACGCACGGATCGACATGGTGCGGCTGCCCGAGGGGCGGCTGGCGGTGATGGAGGCCGAGTTGATCGAACCCTATCTCTATCCTGAGCAGGGACGCGAGTTGGGGAAGCGGATGGCGGCGGCGATCGCCCGGCGTCTCAGGGTTTCAGCGGCCTAGCCGCGCCACTCGCGTCTTTCCTCGGCAGCC
The DNA here is from genome assembly GCA_018819685.1 of Alphaproteobacteria bacterium. Taxonomy (GTDB): domain Bacteria; phylum Pseudomonadota; class Alphaproteobacteria; order Sphingomonadales; family Sphingomonadaceae; genus Qipengyuania; species Qipengyuania benthica. The sequence goes on along the minus strand of JAHJPT010000015.1, from coordinate 3,286 downwards.
TTGAGCACTTCATAGGCGACCTGCAGTTTCTGGAACTCGGCCGCGGCCTCGGCGTCGCCCGGCTTGACGTCCGGATGGACCTGTTTGGCCTTGTCGCGCCAGCCCTTCTTCACGGTGGCGAAATCCGCGTCGGGTTCCAGTTCGAGCACTTCGAGCGCGCGCAATTCGTCGGGGCTGCGCGATCCGTCGCCGCTGGTCGCCCAGCCGTAGTGCTGCGCCTCGGCATAGCCCGCGTTCTCGTTCTGCTCGGCCTTGGTCCGGGCGGCCTTCTCGGCCTTGTCGAGCCCTTCGAAATAGTCCCATTTGCGGTTGTATTCGGCCGCGTGGGCCTGACAGAAATACCACCGCTCGGGGCTGTTGGGGGCCTTGGGCGCGGGGCAATCGCCCGCCTCCTCGCAGCCGTGGCGATCGCACAGCCGAATCGTGGCGGCCTCGCGCCCGGCCTCGTAGCCGCGCCAGCGCGGGAACCCCCAATCGTTGGACCGGCGGGCTTTAGCCATGACGAGGGGGTGCTTGATAAGTCATTGGTCGGGCAATCATTGGCGTCAGTCTAGGCGCGGTGGCGGTTGATGCATAGGGCTGCAACGACCGGTGAAGCGAAATGTTGCACTGCAACGAAGCGTTCATCCACGCCCCGCTATACGGCTCGCGAAGAGGACCCGATGAGCAAGCAACTGACCTTCTCCGCCACGCTGTGCGCCCTGACGATGGCGTTGTTCGCAATCGCCGGCGACAAGGCGCCGCCGCGTGGGATCGATCAGCGCGGCTCGGCGCCGCTGGTTTCGCTGGTCGGGATCGCTCGCTAGGTTCGGGCAGCAAGCGATAGGCGCCCCCTCCGGCAAGAGAGAGCGCCCTGCTTTTACTTCACAGCGGCCGTGATCAGTTGATCACGACGCTCGCGGCGCGGCGGTTCTGCGCCCATGCCGTGGGGTTCGAGCCAAGCGCGACCGGGCGTTCCTTGCCGTAGCTGACGGTGCGGATGCGGCTGGCGGGAATGCCCAGCGATACCAGATAGTTCTTCGCCGCATTGGCGCGCCGTTCGCCCAGCGCGAGGTTGTAATCGCGCGTTCCGCGTTCGTCGGTATGGCCTTCGATCGTGAAGGTCAGGTTGGGATATTGGCTGAAATAGCGCGCCTGGTTCTGCAACCGCGTCGAATCCTCGGGGTCGAGATTGTAGCGATCGGTGTCGAAATAGACGACCGTGTTCTCCGCGCCCACCGCATCGGCGAAATGCGCCTGCGTGCCCAGCGCCCCGGCGGCGGGGCCCTGCGCGGGTGCGGGCGTCGGCGCCGTGGTCTGCTGCTGCGGCGGCGGCGGCAGTTCTTCGGGGGGTTTTTTCTGGCAGGCAGCCACGGCGAGCGTGCTGACCGCGAGGATGGAGGCAGCGAGACGAGTATTCATAATAGCCGATCCTTTCAGCTGTTGTGCAATTTCGTTTTCCGGACCCGATAAACCAATGATCTCACGGCAGGATCGGTCCCCACGCGGGGTCCGACGCGTCGACCGGGGTCGGCAGGCGGCGCTCGTTCTCGCCGGTGAGATCGACCTGCCACAGGCTCGTACTGCCCGTGTTGCGCTCGGTCCGGAAGAATTGGACGATGCGGCCATTGGGGGCCCAGGTCGGCGCTTCGTCCTGCCAGCTGTTGGTCAGGTAGCGCATGTTGCGGCCATTGGTGTTCATTACCGCAACCCTGAAATCGCCGGTGATGTGGGTGAAGGCGATCTGGTCGCCGCGCGGGCTCCATTCGGGTGTCGCGGCGCGTCCGCCGAAGAACGACAGCCGCTGCTGGTTCGAGCCGTCGGCATCCATCACGTAGATCTGCTGACTACCCGAGCGATCGCTCTCGAACACGATCTTGCTGCCGTCGGGCGAATAGGAGCCGCCGATATCGATCCCCGGCGCGTCGGTCAGCCGCTCGCTGCGACCGCCCTGCGCACCGACGCGATAGATGTCCGTGTTGCCATTGACCGCCATGGAATAGAGGATCGAGCGGCCGTCGGGGCTCCAGCGCGGCGCGAAAGTCGGGTTCTCGCTCTGCGTCACCAGCGTCTGCTGCCCGGTACCGATGTCGTAGACATAGATCCGCGGATTGCCGTCGACATAGCTGAGATAGACCAGCTGGCGGTAGTCGGGCGAATAGCGCGGAGTCAGCGCGGTCGAGCGCCCGGTGGTGATGAAGCGGTGGTTGGCGCCGTCGGAGTCCATGATCGCCAGCCGCTTGGTGCGATTGTCCTTGGGGCCGGTCTCGGCGATATAGGCGATCCGGCTGTCGAAGAACGGGCTCTCGCCGGTTAGCCGCGAATAGATCAGGTCGGCGCATTTGTGCGCGGCGCGGCGCCAGTCGGCAGGCTGCACCACCCAGCCCTCGCGCACCAGCTCGTCGCGCAGCGCCATGTCGTAGAGATAGCAGCCCACCGTTAGCCGCCCGTCGCTGCGTCCGCGGACATAGCCTTGGACCAGCATCTCCGCACCGCGATTGGCCCAGACGTTCCATTCGGGCGAGGTGATGTTGGCGAATTGCGGACGCGGCAGAGCATCGGGTCCGGTCGGTTCGAACAGCCCGTTGTTGCGCAGATCGGCGGTGACCACGCGCGCCAGCTCGAGCCCGAGCGCGGCGGTGCCCGACTGGTTGGCAGGCGTGGGCACATTGCGATCGGTGGCGAAGGCCGGGATCGCGATGCCGAGGTTCTCCCACGCGCTCTCGTCGGTGACGGTGAAGCTGAGCCCGCCGTCGCTCTGCTCGATGATCTCGACCTCGCCGCCCTCGGGCAGCGGTTCGCCGAGATCGGTCTGTTGCGCCGCAGCCGGAGCCGCGACGAGGAAAGCGAGAGCGATACCAAGATGTTTCATCGTGCCAGATTCCTGTCGAAACGCGCGCCGTCAATGGTTTGCCACGCGTTGTAATATTCAGCCGGAAGGTCGAACGGGGCGGCGAGCTGGACCGCTCGGATCGCGCGTTCGGCATGAAGATCCTGCTGCGGTCGGTTCGAATCGGTCACCCCGCTCTGCGAAACCACGCGGGGACGACCATTGAGACTGCCGTCGGGGTTGAGCCGGAACGACAGCTGCGTCACCAGCAATTCGGCATCCACGCCCTGCGGCGCGCTCCAGTGCGGGCGGATCTGCCTGATGATCGCCTGGATGATCGAGGCTTTGGCGCTCGCGCCGATCTGCGAGGCGGGAACGCGGGTCTCGCTGGTGCTGGTGCTGCTGCCCGCGCCTTCGAGGAAATTCTCGCCGAGCCGCGAGCCGCCCGAAGCCTGCGCGGGTCTGGCCGGTGCCGGG
>JAHJPT010000212.1 GCA_018819685.1 Alphaproteobacteria bacterium | reverse complement strand
GTTTCGGCAAGACCCGCGCGGGCGCCGAATGGGTCCGCGCCATCGCCGAGGCCGATCCTACCGCGCGGATCGCGCTGGTCGCGGCCTCGCTGGGCGAGGCGCGGCGGGTGATGGTCGAGGGCGAGAGCGGGCTGCTGGCGATCGCCTCGCCGCGCCAGCGACCCCGCTTCGAGCCCTCGCGGCGGCAGCTGGTCTGGCCCGGCGGCGCGCGCGCGACCTTCTATTCCGCCGCCGAGCCCGAAAGCCTCCGCGGCCCGCAGCACAGCCACGCCTGGGGCAGGCGCAGAAAGAGGCCTTCGTCAACGAAGCGCTGGCAAGGCTCGACACGCTGGTCCAGGCGACCGTGTTCGACGAACGCGAACAGCCGCCCGGAACGGCGCAACCCGGCGATGCCTATCTGGTCGCCGCCGATGCCGGCGGGGATTGGCAGGGGCAGGACCGGGCGATCGCAGTCTGGTTGGGGTCGAACTGGCTGTTTGCGCCACCGGTTGAGGGCGCCAGCGTGCGCCGGCTCGACACCGGGCAGATGCTGATCTACTCGGACGGCTGGAGCGCCGCGCTGGAACCCGCCGAGCCAACCGGGGGAACCACCGTCGACGCCGAGGCCCGCGCCGCGATCGCCGCGCTGATAAGCGCTTTGCGACATTCGGGAATTTTTCCTGCGGGCTAGCGGGAACCGGGACCGGGCAGCAGCGTTCCAATCGCCGGACGGTCGGAATCCACCTGCAATATGTACAGGACAAGCCATATCGCGGCATTCTTGCAACAGTTCCGGGTAATGTCCGCTTGCCACCCAACCGGGTAAAAGTTAGATATCTCGCCACTCGGTGGCTTTAATTCGCAATAAGGGGAATTTTATAATGCGGAAACTCGTCATAGGAATGGCGATGGCTTCGACGGCTCTGGCGTCGCCAGCTCTCGCACGCGACGGCCAATGGTACGTCGGCGTCGAAGGCGGTGCCATGATCGTCGAAGACACGGATTTCGACATCGGCGCGACCGGTGACAATCTGATCGTCGAAGCCGACAAGGGCTACGACGTCGGCGGTTTCGTCGGTTACGATTTCGGGGCGTTCCGTCTCGAAGCCGAAGCCAGCTATCGCGATGCGGATCTCGAAACCGTAACCGTCGGCAACACCGGCCTCGGCTTTGGTCCCTTCAACGCAGCGCCCGGCCTCTACGCGGCTGGCGGCAATGTCGATGTCCTGAGCTTCATGCTCAACGGCATGTTCGACTTCGGTCCCGATGACGGCCTTCAGGGCTTCGTCGGTGGCGGTGTCGGCGTTGCCCGCACCGGCATGGAAGGCTTCATCAGCCAGAGCCAGCCCGCTTCCTTCGACGATTCGGACAGCGGCTTCGCCTGGCAGGTCCTGGCGGGCGTCCGCGCTCCGCTGAGCGACAATGTCGATGTCGGCCTCAAGTATCGCCTGTTCAACTCGGACAATGTCGAACTCACCGATGCGCTCGGTCGTACGCTGCAGGGCGATGTGCGCACGCACTCGATCCTCGGTACGCTGAGCTACAACTTCGGCGCTCCGGCTGCGGTCGTTCCGGTGGCTCCGCCGCCCCCGCCGCCCCCGCCGCCTCCGCCCCCGCCGCCTCCGCCGCCTCCGCCGCCTCCGGCTCAGGTCTGCGAGACGGGTCCGTACATCGTCTTCTTCAACTGGGACAAATCGGACATCACCCCGGAAGCGGCGACCATCCTCGACAATGCGGTCACGGCCTACGCCAATTGCGGCACGGCTTCGGTCATGCTGGCCGGTCACACCGACCTCTCGGGTACGCAGGACTACAACATGGGTCTGGCCCAGCGTCGCAACGCTTCGGTACGCGATTACCTGACCGCACGTGGCATTCCCACGGGTCGCGTCAACAGCGAAGCATTCGGCGAACTGCGTCCGCGCGTCCCGACTGCCGATGGTGTTCGCGAACTGCAGAACCGTCGCGTCGAAATCACCTACGGTCCGGGTTCGGGCATGTAGGTCACGCGCACAGCGTCAATAAGTCAAAGGGGCCGGAGCAATCCGGCCCCTTTTTCGTTGGTCTACCGAGTACACCCCCCCAACCTCTCGGGAGACCTTCTATGTCCTTTCGCTTTCCGATGATTCTTCTGGGCGCAACCGCGCTCTCCGCCTGCTCGACCATCGACAATTTGGCCGACGACGTCGCCGCTGAGCTAGCGACGCAGCAGGTGGGTACGGCTTCGCTGAGCTTCGCCAATGGTCAGCCTGCCGGGTCCGCGCGGCTGCTTTCCAACGGCGACCAGCTATCGATGGCGGTGACCGTGACGGGCGTGGAGCCGGGGCCGCATGGGTTCCACCTGCACACCACGGGCAGCTGCCGCGCCCCGGATTTCACCAGCGCCGGTGGCCATCTCAACCCCTATGATCGCAATCATGGGCGCCTGTCTCCAGGCGGCCCCCATCTGGGTGATATGCCGAATCTGCAGGTTGGCGCCTCGGGCAGCGCCAACGCCACCTTCGATGTCAGCGAAACGCCGGAAAGGGCGCTCGAAGAAATCTTCGATGCGGATGGCACAGCCGTGGTGGTCCATGCAGGCGCCGACGACTATCGCACCGATCCGGCCGGCGACGCCGGTTCGCGCATCGCCTGCGATGTGTTGCAGCGTAGTAGCTGAGCCGCGCCCTGGCCTCAGCTAGATGAGTGCCCCGTCGCGGCGGGGGAGCATCCGCATCAGGCGGATGGCTCTCCCGCCGCCGCGGCGCGTTCCACCAGCGTCCGCTCGGCCTCCGGAACCGTGCGATAGGCGAAATACAGCAGCACCGTTCCGATCGGGGCGGCGACCAGCATCGACAGCACCCCGGTCGACAGGCTGCCGGTCAGGGTCGAGACCTGGCCGGCCATATAGGGCCCGAGCGCCAGACCCACGAGCGTCGTCGAAAGGAAGAAGGTGGCGGTCGCGGTGCCGCGCATCCGGGGCAGCACGAGATCCTGGGTGGTCGCCGCCGCCGCGCCCAGCGCCGAGCTCCCGAACAGCGACAGCACGAAGTTGAGGAAGTAGAACAGCACGACATCGTCGGTCGTGAAGGCGATGATCAGCGGGATGACCGGCGCCAGCACACCGAAGGCGACGACGATCAGACGCCCGCCCGGATTGCGCTCGCGCAGCCAGTCGGAGACACGTCCGCCGATTATGACCCCCAGAAAGCCGCCCAGCGCACCGCCGCCGCCGATCCAGAACCCGAGTACCGCTTTAGAGGCACCGAGCACGCGTTCGGCATAGGGCGCCGCCCAGAAGGACACCGAATAGGACGCGAAGGCCACCATGCCATAGCCCAGGATCGTGAAGAGAAACGCCGGGTTCCCCCAGATAAGCTTGAAAGTCGGCGGATCGCGCTGCCGCAGCGATATCGCCCAGGAGAAGACGGCGTAATAGCCGATCGCGATCGCCCCCCATTGCTGATAATTGTCGGTCAGACCGCCCATTACCCAAGCGAGAGCGAAAAACAGCGCTGCGGCGAGAACATTGGTCAGCAACGCTTTGGTGCCCCGTTGCGCCGCAGAAATGAAGGTAAAGGGCGGGATGACGGCGAATAGCTCGGTCAGAAACCCGCGGAAGGGATTGCCGGTGGGCTTCTGATCGAGCCCGTCCATCGCGCCGCGAGCCGGTTCGCGCAGGGTGAACACCCAGATCGCCAGCAGCAGTCCCGGCAGGCCAACCACCAGAAACGCCGCCTGCCAGCCGACCAGCCCCAGCGGGCCGCCGCCGGGATAGGCGTCGTTCCAGCCTTCCACGATCAACCCGCCGATAAGCAGGGAAATGCCGCCGCCGATGTAGAGCCCGGCCGAATAGATCGCGAGCGCGGTCGCGCGCATCTTCTTGGGAAACCAGTCGGAAATCAGCGAATAGGCGGCCGGGCTGGCGCTGGCTTCGCCGACACCGACGCCGATCCGCGCTCCGGTCAGGACCGTGCCGTTCTTGGCGAAACCCGACAGCGCCGTCATCATGGACCATAGCGCCAGGCCGATCGTCATCAGCCGCACACGGTGCCAGCTATCCGCCAACCGACCAAGCGGGATGCCGAACAGGGCGTAGAATACGCCGAACGCGGTGCCGTAGAGAAAGCCCAGATCGGCATCGGTCAGCCCGAGATCCGCCTTGATGTCGTTGGCGAGGATCGAGAGGATGTTCCGGTCGATGAAGTTGAGCACATAGACCAGTACCAGCACGCTCAGCGCGTACCAGCTGTAGGCCGGGACCTTCGCGTCGGGTTCGAGCGTCGGTACGCCGGTCGCTGGCGCAGTCTTGGTCGGCTCGGTCAATGTCCACTCCCTCCATCCGGGGTATGTTCCCCGTCGTAGCGGGTGGTATCGGCAAGCCCCGCTTCGGCAAAGCCTTTTCGCCGCAAGCGGCAGGAATCGCAGGCGCCGCAGGCATAGCCCTCCGGCTTCGGATCGTAGCAGGACCAGCTCCACGCCGGATCGAGACCCAGACGCACGCATTCGCGCGCGATATCGGCTTTGGTCATGTGCTGCAGCGGCGCGTGGATGGTAAAGGCACCCGCCTCGACCCCTTGCTTGGTACCGAGGCGGGCAGTCTCGGCGAAGCTGGCGATGAACTCCGGGCGGCAGTCGGGGTAGCCGGAATAGTCCAGCGCATTCACCCCGATGAAGATGTCGCGCGAGCCGACGGTTTCGGCAAAGGCCGTGGTGAGCGCGAGAAAGACCAGATTGCGTGCCGGCACATAGGTGACCGGGATCCCGTCTTCGGGCCCGTTCTTGGGTACCTCGATGTCGTCGGTCAGGGCCGATCCGCCGAAGCGACGAAGATCGAGCGGCAATTCGACATGGCGCGCTGCGCCCAGCCGCCTGGCGATGGCGCGCGCGGACTCGATCTCGCGGACATGCCGCTGACCGTAATCCACGGTGAGGGCGTAGAGTTCGCGTCCGGCCTCGCGGGCAAGCGCCGCCGTTACCATCGAATCCAGCCCGCCCGAGAGCAACACGACCGCGGGTCCGAGGTTCTTCTTATCAGGATCGTTCATGGCTGCCGCGCTAGGGCGGCGCTTGCAGCGGCGCAAGCGTCAGCGGCAGGAACCCACGCGGCGCGCTTCGGCGGAAAACTGGAACGGCCTGCCCCCGGCAATGCCCTGGCTGTCGACCTGCACCAGCGTCGCGCTCTCGCGCCGCACGCTGGTACGACCATAGCCATTGCCGGGGCAGGTGTATTGCACGGTCACCTGCTTGGCGCCGTTTTCCACCACCAGACGATTACAATTGCCCCCGCGATGGCGCAGTTGGAGCAGCTCGGTGCCGTTGCGCAGGCAGATCCGCTGGCTCGGCGCATCGTCGCGAAACCGCAATTCCCATTGGCCGCTATCGAGCTCGCCCAGCATCGCCAGGGTCGCATTCTGCGCGATCGATGGCGCACCCGCCAGAGCCAAGCTGCCGGCAATGCCAAGACCAGCCAGCGCGGTCAGAAGATGTTTGCGCATGTGACACCTCGCTTCGGGGTCGAAACTAGCGGCCATTCCGCCAAGCTTACCCATACCATAGATGAACCGTGCTCTGCCATCGATCAAACGGTCAGGCGGCGATGGGGAACTGGCGCGAGCAGAAGGCGCAATCGACCACGATCATACCCTCCTCGTCGCGCATCTCGGCCCGTTCGGCTTCGGGAAAGCGGGTCAGGACGGAGCGGTAGTGTTCGGCGGTGCAGCGGCAACCGCGCTCTATCGCGGCGCCGCGCGCAACGCGCACTTCCTCTTCCTCGTGGAACAATCGCCAGACGATCGCCTCCAGCGACAGTTCGGGATCGAGCAATTCGTCGTGGCGCAGCGACCCCGCCATGACCGCGACATGCTCCCATTCGGGATGGTCCAGCCGGACGTGCAGCCGCTCGCGTCCTTCCTCGCCATCGGCGAGGTGCTGGACGAGCATCCCCGCGGCGCGGGAGCCCTTGCGGCCGGTCGTCACAGAGGTGCGAATCAGCGTCGGCAGCTGCTCCGACTGGACGAAATAGCCCTCGCAGGCGCGCGCCAGGCTATCGCCCTCCAGCGGAACGATCCCCTGATAGCGGCCGCGGCCGTCGGTCATGTCGAAGGTCAGCGCGAGATAGGCCTTGCCGAACAGCGCATAGAGCGTGGGATTGGCACCGAGTTCGGCGAGCGCATCGGCGTCGAAATCGACATAGCCGCGCAGCGCTCCTCCCCGATAGTCGCAGACGAACAGATTCACCGCACCGCTTTCGGTCTGCGCCTGCATGGTGACCTGAGAGCCGTCGTCCTTCAGCAGGCTGCCGATCAGCGCGGTCAGCACCAGCGCCTCGCCCAGCAGATTGGCGATCGGGGGCGGATAGGCATGCGCCGAGAGGATTTCGTCGACGGTGCGGTCGAGCCGCACCAGTCGGCCGCGGGCGTCGCGCGAGGGGATGCTGAAACCGAGCGTGCGCTCGGAGTAGGTTTCTTCGTGATCGGTCATCCGCGCCATATGGGGCGCGGATGCTTCGCTTTTAAGGCCCGGACTTGTCAGACGAGCCTTCAGCCGGTCGACAATTTCCCGTGACACCACAGCAGGATCGATTTCTGCGCGTGAATGCGGTTCTCGGCCTCGTCGAAGACCAGCGACTGCGGACCTTCGAACACTTCCTGCGAAACCTCCTCGCCGACATGGGCGGGCAGGCAATGGAGGAAGCGCGCATCGGGCCTGGCCAGCGCCATCAGCGCTGCATCCACCTGGAACGGCGCCATCGCCGCCAGCTTGGCCTCGGCATGCTCCTGCCCCATCGAGACCCAGGTGTCGGTGACGACGACATCCGCGCCGCGCGCCGCTTCGGCGGCATCGCGGGTCACCGTGACCCGGCAGCCGGCATCGCGCGCCATGGCGAGGAATTCGTCTTGCGGATCGTAGCCTTCGGGCGCGCCTACGCGGATGTTGAATTTCATCAACGCCGCCGCCTCGAGCAGCGAATGCAGCACGTTGTTGCCATCGCCCAGCCACGCCAGTTCGAGCCCCGGGAGCGGCTTGCCGTGTTCGATCACGGTCAGCAGGTCGGCGACGATCTGGCAGGGGTGCGAGCGGTCGGTGAGCCCGTTGATCACCGGGACGCTGGCATGCTCGGCGAGCGCCTGCGCCTTGGCGTGATCGTCGGTGCGGATCATGAT
>JAHJPT010000211.1 GCA_018819685.1 Alphaproteobacteria bacterium | reverse complement strand
GTGTCCATTGCCCGTCGCGGTAGCCGTGGGGACGAACCAGCAGCACCTCGTCGTGCTCGTTGATTACTACTGCGCGCACCTTGCGGCGCAAGCGCATCCCCTCGCTTTCGATATAGGCCGTCATACGCCCCACTATGGCACTGCGGGCTAAACCTGCTGTAAACGCATCCGGCCGGTCAGCCCGTGCCCGAGGCGCATTCCAGGCATTTGACGATGGTGGGGTTGGTCCTGAGCCGCGCCTCGGCAATCGCGTCGCCGCAGGTGATGCAAAAGCCGAACTCGCCCTCGTCGATCCGCGCGAGCGCGGCGTCTATGGCGAGACGCTCGTTCTTGCGCCGCCGCTCCTGCGCCAGCGCCATCGCCTGGACCTGCATCGCGTCGATCCGCGACAGACGCCCGACGCTCTCCTGGTCGAGCGTCACCGGCGCGCGGCCATCCGAAGAAATGCGATCCTCTTCTTCCAGCTCGCCGCGGCGCTTGATCAGCAGGTCGCGGAAGCCGGCGGGGTCGGCCGGCATCTCAGCGCACCATCAGCACCGGTGCCTTGACCGTGCGAACCATCTCGGTGGTCGTGCTGCCCAGGATCATCCGGCGGATCGGCGAGTGGCCATAGGCGCCCATCAACAGCAGCGCGCCCTCGGTCTCGGCGACCACGCCCGGGATCACCTGCTCGGCCTTGCCGCGCTCCAGAATCGCGGTGACCGAATGTTCGGGCGCAAATGCCGCCTCTGCCTTGGCCAGTTTTGCCCGTTCCGCGTCGCCACCCGCCTCGGCCATGACGATCGTGACCGGCAGACCCGCGAACAGCGGCGAATTGGCCAACCGCTCGAGCGCGCGATCGGCGGCGGGGCTGGCATCGTAGGCGAAGACCACGTGCCGCGGCTCGGAATATTCGCGCGAGGCGACCAGCACCGGCCTGGCGCTGGCGCGAACCACGCGTTCGATCATCGAGCCGAGATGCTCGCCGCCCGCTTCATGCGCCACGCCGCGCTTGCCGAGCACCAGCACGCGGGCGGTATCCTCGCGCTCGAGGATGGTCTCGACCACGCCCCCGTGGCGGTGCAGCGCGGTGACTTGCGCGACGCCGGCCTCGCGCAGCATCTGCTCGCCCGCAGCCAGCAGCACGCGGCCCTTCTCGATCTCGATCCGGCTGCTGTCCTGCGACAGGCGGACCAGCTCTTCCATCAGATCGCTTTTGACCCCCAGACCGATCGCGCCCGAGAGGTCGTGGCGCGCGGTGACCGGGTCCTGATGCTGCACCACGTGGAGCAGCTCCACCGGAAGCGAGAGCCGGGTCGCGGCCCAGGCGGCATAGCGGCAGACGCTGGTGGCGTAGGTGGAGGCGTCGATCGCCGCGAGCACGTGTTCCATGGTTCTCTCTCCCATCAGTGCGCGCCCGCTTGCGCATCGGCGCCGGGCTTGTCGTGAATGGCGTAACGCTCGATCATCGCCGCGCTCGCCTCGTTGAGGCCGAGCACCTCGACCTCGGTGCCCTCGCGGCGGAATTTGAGGATCGCCTTGTCGAGCGTTCCCACCGCCGAAATGTCCCAGAAATGCGCCTCGCTCACGTCGATGACGACCCGGTCGAGCACTTCCTTGTAATCGAAGGCGGAAACGAAACTGTCGGAGGAAGCGAAGAACACCTGCCCGCCGATACGATATGTCCGCGTCCTTGCGTCTGCGGAGAGATCGGTTTCGACCGTGAACATGCGCTTGACCTTGCTGGCGAAGAACAGACCCGAAAGGATCACGCCCGCCAGCACGCCCTGCGCCAGATCGTGGGTCCAGACCACGATGACCACCGTCACCACCATGACGACCGAGGACTGCCAGGGGTGGATGCGGATGTCCTTGATCGAGCGCCACGAGAAGGTGCCGATCGAGACCATGATCATCACTGCGACCAGCGCGGCCATCGGAATGATCGCCACCAGCGAGCCCAATACCAGCAGCAGGAACAGCAGGAACACGCCCGAGACCATGGTCGAGAGCCGCGTCTCGCCGCCCGATTTCACGTTGATCACCGACTGGCCGATCATCGCGCAGCCGCCCATGCCGCCCAGGAAACCGGTGAAGAAATTGGCG
>JAHJPT010000210.1 GCA_018819685.1 Alphaproteobacteria bacterium | reverse complement strand
CCTTCGCTGACGTCCTTTGCCGCATCGTCGCCGGGCAGGCCGGGGCGGCGGTCGTACACAAGGTCGACCAGGCCGAATTCCTTGGCCTCGTCGGCTTCGAGGAAGGTGTCGCGGTCCATCGCCTTCTCGATCTCCTCGAGGCTGCGGCCGGTGTACTTCTCGTAAAGTTCGTTCATGCGCTTCTTGATCCGCAGGATCTCGCGCGCCTGGATCTCGATGTCCGAGGCCATGCCACGCGCACCGCCCGAAGGCTGGTGGACCATGATCCGCGCGTTGGGCAGCGCGATCCGCATCCCCGGCTCGCCCGCGGCGAGCAGGAAGCTGCCCATGCTGGCGGCCTGGCCGAGACAGACGGTCGAGACGCGCGGCTTGATGTACTGCATCGTGTCGTGGATCGCCATGCCGGCGGTCACAACACCGCCGGGCGAATTGATATACATGCTGATCGGCTTGGACGGGTTCTCGCTCTCGAGAAACAGCAGCTGCGCGGTGATCAGCGAGGCCATGCCGTCCTCGACCTGGCCGGTCACGAACACGATCCGTTCGCGCAGCAGGCGGCTGAAGATGTCGAAGCTGCGTTCGCCGCGGCTGGTCTGCTCGACCACCACCGGAACCAGCGCGCCGGTCACCGGGTCGCGGGAAAACTGCCCCTGCGAACCGTAGGTATCGCCAAGTTGCGCGCTCAGATCGATCATGTCGTTGAGAATCCTGTCGTGAGTGAATGAAACCGCTATGTCGCGACTGTGGGGATGAATTCAAGGGGCTTCGACCCCGCGTTCCGCAGCTTGTCGCCCGGCGATCGCCTTCGAGCTCGGAGAGAAGGGTCGAATCCGTTGGTCGGGTCTAATCGGCTGGCGGTCGAGGCTGAATTGGAATCTTCGCTTACAGTTGTAGACGACGGTCCGGATCAACGACCGGAAGAACGATTATCAATGGCCCTGCGCACGCTCCTCCTTGCCGCCTCATCAATCGCCCTTGTTGCCGCTGCCGCTCCGGCCCATGCGCAGACGCCACCGGCGGGTAGCGCAGAAACTCCCGATGCGGCCGCACCGGCGGCGGGAGCGCGGGTCTTCGAACCAGCCTATTTTGCGCAATTCGCGCCTCGCAACGCTTTCGACATGGTCACGCGTATTCCGGGGTTCACGATCTCCGGCGGCAACAATCAGGGTCAACGCGGCCTCGGTCAGGCCACGCAGAACGTGATCGTCAACGGCGAGCGTTTCTCGAGCAAGTCCGAGAGCGTCGAGGATCAGCTGCGCCGCATTCCCGCCGCCGACGTGGTGCGTATCGAACTCGTCGACGGCAATACGCTGAACATTCCCGGCCTCACCGGGCTTGTGGCCAATGTGATCTACAAGAGCGCTGGCGTTTCGGGTCAGTTCCGCTGGAACACGGGCTTTCGACTGCACAATACCCAAGCCCAGCTGTTTGGCGGCGAGGCCTCCATGACCGGTAGCAGCGGTCGCCTGGATTACACGGTTTCGGTCTCGAACGACAACGACCGCTTCGGCGCCGACGGCCCTGTGGTCCTCACCGATCGCAGTGGCGCCCTGATCGAACGGCAATATACGAAATTCTCGGGCAAATTCGACAACCCGAAGCTGGCGACGATCTTCGCTTACAATTTCGGCAGCGGCGTCCTCGCGAATTTGAACCTCAGCTATGGGGAAGACTTCTTCTATCGCGATGAGCCGGAGGTCGGCTATCCGGTCGCCGGTCCGGTCCGCACCCGCGCCTCGCATGTCCATGAGGACGGGCCGGAGTACGAGATCGGCGGCGATATCCAGTTCCCTTTCGGCCCGGGCACGATGAAGCTGATCGGTCTCGAACGCTATGAGCGCGACAATTACACCGCCACGCTGATCGACAGTTTCGACGATGACAGCCAGGCGACGGGGTACCGTTTCGACCAGACCAACGGCGCAGGAGAACGGATCGGCCGCTTCGAATATGGCTGGAAGCTGTGGGAAGCCGACTGGCAGCTCTCCGGCGAGGCCGCCTTCAACCGGCTCGATCGCACCTCGGCGCTCTTTGAACTGGCTCCCGGCGGCGAATTCCTTGCACTGCCTTTTCCGGGTGGCAACGGCGGCGTGACCGAAAACCGCTACGAAGCGAGTCTCAGCTTTTCGCGGCAGATTCTGCCGACGCTCTCGGTCCAGGCGATCGGCGCGATGGAATTCTCCACCATCGAACAGACCGGCGTTGCCGCAAATGCGCGCAGTTTCCAGCGCCCGAAGGGATCCTTCGCTGCGACCTGGAAGCCGTCCGACGGGTTCGACCTCTCGATCACTCTCGCGCGGCGGGTAAGCCAATTGTCCTTCGGCGATTTCCTCGCGAGCGTCTCGCTCAACGACGACAATGCGAACGGCGGGAACAACGAACTGGTCCCTTACCAGAGCTGGAACATCGAAGTCGGAGCCAACAGGCGGTTCGGCCCCTGGGGATCGATCAAGCTGGAGGCCAGGCAGGCCTGGTTCGAGGATTTCATCGACTGGTTCCCTCTCGCCAACGGCGGCGAGGCGCGCGGCAATATCGGCGACGCGAAACGCCTGCACCTCGAGGCGAACGCCACGATCAATATGGACCCGATCGGCTGGAAAGGGGCACGCTTCGATATTCAGGCGGTGAAGCGCTTCATGGATGTCGCCGATCCCTTCACCGGGCTGAGCCGCGGCTTTTCCCACGATCAGGAAGGCGCGCTCGAAGTAGCGTTTCGCCATGACATCCCCGAAAGCGACTGGGCCTGGGGTGCCGACCTCAGCCATTTCGACAATGCCCCCTATGCCCGGCGCTATGAGGAAGGACGCGAATGGGAAGGTCCCTTCTTCGGCACGCTCTTCGTCGAGCACAAGGACGTCCTGGGGCTGACGGTTCAGGCCCGCGCGGGCAATCTGCTCGGCGGACGGAATTATTATCGCCGAACCGTATATGACGGGTCGCGAGAGGGCGGCGACGTGCTGTTTCACGAATACGCCGATCGCCGGATCGGACCGATCTTTCGGTTTGTCGTGAGCGGCGACTTCTGAGGGTCCTTGTTCCGGGGGTTCTTGCAAAGCCGCCACGGATCGGCACTGTGAAGACATGCAGTGCAGCACTCTGCCGCGGACGACCGCCATCATGCAGGTCGACAATGCTGTCGAAGCCCTGCGAGGCGCCTCGACCCCGAAACCGGCCGTCGCGCGTTGGTGCCCGATGGCCAAGCGTAACATCCGATAATCCGTGGAATTTGACCCCCGCATCATGATGTTCGTCATCTTCGGCATCGGGCTGATGCTGGCGGTGACGCTCGAACGCTGGCTGGCGAAGATGTGGATGTCGCTGCCCATCCTGTACGTCGGGGCGGGATTTCTGCTCGCCTCGCTGCCGCT
>JAHJPT010000209.1 GCA_018819685.1 Alphaproteobacteria bacterium | reverse complement strand
TGACCTGCGGTGGCAGCGGCAAGGTTGCCGCCATCAACCGGCAAAATCTTGCCGGTCGGCAGATTGCCGGCCCCGCCTTCTTCCCCCAACGGCGCGTCGGCTGATGACCCGTTCGGCGTCGGCAGTATCTGCATGAGTTGCGCTATGAGGGCCGCGAAACCATCGATTCCGGAGTTTCCCGAGCCTTCCGATGCCGCATTCTCGCCCGAGATGGGCTTGGCCTGCGTCATGTCGATTGCGGCGAGGAAAGAAGGAAGAGCGATCATCGTGAGTCCGTCTGCTGTTCACGGCCCTCCCTTCAAGAACCGTGCCAGTTTCGGACTCAGCGCTCCAGATCGGCGATGATGGCGCGGGCGAGGCTTCGCCGGTCTTCCGCCGCGCGGCGCATCCGGCGTTCGGCGGTGGCGAGTTCTTCCATGCTCGCATCGGAGCGTTGGCCGGCCTCCTGCGCGTGCTGTTCGCTCACGGCGCAAAGCTGCTGCAGCTGGCCCTGCATCGCCTTCGCGCCGCGCAGATCGGTGCCGATCGCCGCATCGCCCTGCTGGGCATAGTGCCGCGCCAGCGAGCGCGTCCGCTCCGCCACTCCGAACAGCCGGCGGCGCGTTTCCTCGGCTTCAGAGGCGGCCAGCGCCGAACGGCTGCGTTCGACGGTGCGAATCCGTTCCAGCAAACGAGCGCGTTTGAGTTTGCGAGGATCAGTCCTCACCGCTGACGAGCTCCCTCATCTGCAGCGCGGCGGCGGAGATATCGACATGGCTGCCGACCTCCTGAGACAGGAAGCCAACCATCCTCGAATTGAGGGCGATGGCTTCGTCAAGCAGCGGATCGGTGCCTTTGCGATAGGCCCCCATCATTACCAGATCGCGGTTCGCTTCGTAGGTCGCGCTCAGCGCGCGGAAGCGGCGAGCGGCCATGGCATGGTCGGGCGCGACGATATCGTTCATCACCCGGCTCAGCGACGCACCGACATCGACCGCAGGGTATTGCCCGCGCTGCGCGATCTCGCGCGACAGCACGATGTGGCCGTCGAGGATCGCGCGCGCAGTGTCGACGACGGGATCGTTCTGATCGTCGCCATCGGCCAGCACCGTGTAGACGCCGGTCACCGCCCCGCCCGTTTCCCCGGAATTGCCCGCCCGCTCGATCAGCTTGGTGATGGTGGCCAGCGCGGAGGGCGGATAGCCCCGCGCCGCGCCGGGTTCGCCGAGCAGGATGCCGATCTCGCGCGCCGCATGCGCGACGCGGGTCAGGCTGTCGAGGATCAGCAGGACGCGTTTTCCCTGACCCCGCAGATGCTCCGCCAGCGACGTTGCCAGCAGCGCGCCGCGCATCCGCAGGTTGGCGGCATGATCCGCCGGAACCGAGACGATCGCGGTCGTGGCGGCGCGTGGCCCGGACATGTGGCGGACGACGAAATCGGACACTTCGCGGGCGCGCTCGCCGATCAGGCCGACGACCACGGCATCCGCCTGAGCGCCCTCGACGATCATGTCCATCAGCACCGATTTGCCGACGCCCGAACCCGCCATGATCCCGATCCGCTGACCGATCCCGAAGGTGGTCAGCGCGTTGAGCGAGCGAATTCCGGTGTCGAAAGGCTGGGTCACGCGGGAACGGTCGAGCGCGCCTACGCGGTGCCCGCCCGCGGGCCAGGCGGTGGTTGAACCAACCGGTCCGCGCCCATCGATCGGACTGCCCGAACCATCCACGGCACGCCCTAGGAATTCCTCGCCGACATAGAGCATGCCCGGCTGTCCCTCGGGGCGGACCATCGCGCCGGGGCGCAGCAGGACGGTATCGCCTAGCATCATCATCATGGTGTGGCCGTTGCGGAAGCCGATCGCTTCGGCCCGGTGTTCGGTGCCATTGCCTTGCGCGATGCGGCACAGGCTGCCGATCGGCACACCCAGTCCCGAGACTTCGATCAGGCCACCGTCGCAAGCCACCACCCGTCCGAACCGCCGCGGGGCAAGATCGATCGGCGCCATGGCGGCTTCGCTCAGAACGCTGTCGATCAGGGCGCGCATGAATCGAAGGCTTCGGCGATGGCGCGGCGCCATTGCTGCGGGCCGTCCTCCACCCCGCCATCTTCGGTCTCGACACGCAGACCGCCGCGTTCGACCGACGCATCGGGCAGGAGTTCAAGCTCGGGCGCCACGCTGTCGCGCACCACTGCGAGATCGTCGGGATGGATATGGATGATCCTCTGGTCGTGCTTGCGCTGGAGCATGGCCGCCGCCAGTTCGATCCGAGCCGCAAGCGCCTTGCTATCGAGCGCCAGCGGCAGCACCGCATCGTCGCACAGGGCATGGACGGTGGCGCGCAATAATTCGCGCAAGCTCTGCGCGCTTTCCACATCGAAGCGGGCGAAGGCCAGCTCGATCGCGTTGCGCTCGGCGCGTTCGCGGGCGAGCTGCGCCTCGGCATCGGCCCTAGCCGAGACCTGGCCATCCTCGAAGCCGCTGCGATACGCCTCCGCCGCAGCATCGACCGCGACGGGCGGCGCCTCCTCGACGACGACCGGCGCGTAACGGGCACTGGGGGTGAACCCCCCCGGTCTACCCAAAGCGGAATAGGCGACCCTAGACATAATCCTCGTCGCCATCGCCCATGATGATCTCGCCGTCCGCCATCAAGCGCTTGGCGATCGCGACCACATCCTTCTGCGCCTGTTCGACTTCGGTCTTCTTAACCCGGCCGCGACCTTCGATATCGTCGCGCAGGCCATCCGCCGCGCGCGAGGACATGGCGCCGAAGAACTGTTCGCGCTGTTCGGGCTCGATGCCCTTCAAAGCCAGGATCAGCGTGTCGTTTTCGATCTCGCGCAGCAGGACACCGGTCATCTTCACATCGAGAGCGAACAGATGCTCGAACTTGAACATCTCGTTCTCGAGCTCCTTGGCGAGCTTCTTGTCCACCTTGCCGATCGACGGGATTACCCGCTTCTCGACGCTGCGATGAGAGCGATTGATGATTTCCGCCGCCTGTTTGATCCCGCCCATCGAGAGCGGGATCGTGCCATGCAGCTTCTCGATCTTGGCATTGAGCGTCTGCTCGAGAATGGTGATCGCCTGGCGGGAAACGGGCCCGAGCCGCGCCACGCGGTGGAGGACCGGGGTGTGCAGATGCTCGGGCAGCGCCGCGAGTGCGGCCGCCGCCACTTCGGTGTCGAGCTGGAGCAGCAGCACCGCGATCGCCTGCGGATGTTCGTCCGCAAGAATCTCGCCGATGACCTGAGGATCGAGCCAGCGCAGCAGGCCCAGCGCCGGTTGCCCCTCCTCTTCCGCCTCGGGCGCGATCTGGCGCATGAGGTTTTCGGTTTTCACCTCACCCACCGCGCTCGAGAGCAGGCGGCGGACGCTGGCCACGCGGCCATGATCGCCGATTCCGCTGTCCTGCGTCGAGCGTGAAAAGCCCGAAATCGCATCGATGATCGACTGTGGCTGCACCTCGCCGATCCCGCACATGGTGCCGGCTAGCTGGCGCAACTCGTCCGGGGTCAGCTGCGAAAGGATTTTCGAGGCATCCTCTTCGGCGAGCAGCATCACCATGATCGCCGCCTTGTCGGTGCCGCCGAGCGGCAGGGGCGTGCTCATGCCGCTTCTCCTGCCAACCTGGCATCTTCGGCGAGCAGCCGCCGCAGCGCAAGCACCGCATCGTCGGGATTTTCACGTGCGATCCGCTGCGCGAGTTCGATCTGGCTGTCGAGCGCCTCGCGGTCGTAGGCGACCAGCGCTTGCGACGATCCGGGCAGTGCGGGTACATCTTCGCCGCCTACGGTTGGGTCGTCCTTGCTGGCAGGGCCGCGCAAGGCCTTGATCGCCGGTCGCACAGCGAGCAGCAGGACCAGCAGGACCGCAAGAATGGCCACGCCGTTGCGCACTGCCATGCCGAACCAGCTGGTTTCATAGAAAGGGATCCCCTCGGCTTCGACCTTCTCGAACGGCCGCATCACCACAGTAACCTGATCGCCGCGATCAGTTCTCGCTCCGACCGCAGCCGAGACCAGCTCCTTCACCTTGGCGATATCGGCGGCGCTCGCCTTGGCCAGCGCGGCCTGGTCGATGGCGACGGCCACCGAGAGATATTTGATCGAGCCGGGGCTGAGGTTCGAAACCGACACCTCGCGGCCCATCTCGAATACCCGCGTGGCGCTTCGCTCGCCGATGCCGTTTGCGGCTGCGGCTTGCTGGGTATCTTGCGGCGCGCCATCGCGCGCTGCCGCGTCGGCGGGCGGAGTGTTGGCGAGCACGCCGGGTATACCGATGGCCGGGGTCGCGGCATTTTGCGATTCCTGCGTCGTCTCGCGCCGAACCGAACCATCCTTATCGTAGCTCTCGCGTGCCGAGGTGACCTCGTCCATGTTGAGTTCGACCTGCACCTGCGACGAAAACGCGCCGCTGCCGAACATCGGCGCCAGCAGCTGATCGACCTGCGCGTTGAGCTTGGCCTCCATCTGCGCCTGCAGATCGAGCCGACCGCTGTTGGGATCGCGCGCCTGGGTCAGCAATTTGCCATGCTGATCGACGACCTTGACCGCATCGATCGCCAGACCCGAAACCGAGCCGGCGACGAGATTGGTAATCGCGCTGACCTGGCTATCGGCGAGCTGGCGCCCGCGCGCCATGCGCACCATGATCGAAGCGGAGGGCGAGACATCATCGCGTACGAAGACCGATCTCTCGGCCTTGGCGATATGGACGCGGACCGCCTCGACCCCGTCGATCTCCATGATGGTAAGCACGAGTTCGCGTTCCTGCGCGGCGCGCAGGCGATCGCCTTCGAGGGTGCGGCTGGCACCCATCGGCAGATTGTCGATCAGGTCGGTCCCGCTGGCGGGCGCTGCCAGCGAACCGTCGGCAGCGACCAGCATCCGGGCGCGGTAGACATCGTCTTCGTTGACGGTGAGCGTACCCGAGCCGTTGTCGATCTGGTAGGCAATGCCCGCCTGATCAAGCGAGGCGACGACGCCCGCCCGCCCGGCATCGTCGAGCGAGGAATAGAGGACGCGCTGCGGCGCGGGCGAGAGCGTCGCCCAGGTCAGCGCCAGCAGGCCAAGGCCTGCCGTACCCGCGAACCACGGCAGCATCTTGCGCACCGAGGGTTGCGCCGCGAAGGCACGGGCGCGTTCGGTGAAGGTGCCCGTGCCGCTTGTCA
>JAHJPT010000208.1 GCA_018819685.1 Alphaproteobacteria bacterium | reverse complement strand
TCGAGCGTCCGGTGGACCGGGCATTTGTCGGCGATCGCGAGGATCTTTGCGCGCTGCTCTGCGGTCAGCGCTTCGCCCGCCAGCTCGATCCTGCGGGTCAGCGCCTGGAGGCCCGCGCCGGTCCCCGCGCCTTTCGCGCATTCCGCGCAATCCGCCTCGTGGTTGCGTTCGTGGGTGAGATGGATGGAGGCGCCTTCGAACGGCCAGCCCTTCCTCTCGGCATAGAGCTTCATCGTCATCGCGGTGCAGGTGCCCAAAGCGGCGAGCAGCAGATCGTAAGGCGTCGGGCCGGTATCGTCTCCGCCCACGCTGCGCGGTTCGTCGGCTAGGAAGCGGTGGCTGTCGGTGTGGACCTCGGTGCCGAATTTGCCATGGCCTGTCTTCACCACCACGCCTTCCTCGGGCATCGGCCAGTCGTCGCGCAGCGGCAGATAGCGGTGCGCCCAGCTGGCGATCATGCTGGCGGCAAATTCGGCGTCGCGGCTGTCGAGCAGCAGGTGATCGGCGCCCTCGAGACTGACGAAGCTCTTAGGATGCGTCGCCGCGCCGAACAGCGCCGAGGCGTTGTCGATCCCGACCACGGCGTCGGTGGGCGAATGCAGCAGCAGCACCGGCTTGCGCAATCTGTTGACCTCGGCGATCAGGTCGACGCTCTCGACCCGCTCGATGAATTCGCGTCCCAGCCGGAAGGCGCGCCCGCCGATCGACACCTCGCCCTCGCCGGTTGCGCGGATCGCGGCGAGATCGCCTTTTATCCGCTCGAGCACATGCGGGACGTCCGAAGGCGCGCCGATCGTGGCGATTGCGGCGATGTTGTCGGCCCCGATATCCTCGGCTGCCGCCAACACCGCCGCTCCACCCAAACTGTGCCCGACCAGCAGCACCGGCTGTTCGAAGCGTTCGACAAGATAATTCGCCGCCAGCACCAGATCGGCGACATCGGTCGCAAAGCCCGCGCGGCCGAACTCGCCGCCGCTGCCGCCCAGCCCAGTGAAATCGAACCGCAGGCAGGCGATCCCTTCCTTCGACAGCGCGCGCGCCACCGCCACCGCCGCCTTGCTCTGGCGCGTGCAGGTGAAGCAATGCGCGAACAGAGCGATGCCGCGGGTGAGCCCGGTCGGCAGCTCGAGCGAGCCCTCCAGCGCGTGGCCGGCCTCGGTCTGGATCGTGATCGTCTCGGTCGGCATGCGGGTCTCCGGTCTGGCGTCAGCGGGGGGCAGGCCTGTCGCCCCCCTTTGCCGCGACGGCTTAGGAACTCCCGCGCGTTAAGGCAAAATTTCCCCGCCCCTATGGGATCGCCCGTGTAAGAAACCGCCGCCGCGGCGGACTAAGGGAGCATGCAGACGGGCAGACACGATCTCTATGCCGAGGCGGGCCGGCAATTCGCGCCGACGGTCGCGCGGCTCGCGCGCGCTTTCGAGCGCGATGCGGAACGGGCGCGCGACTTGGAACAGGATATCCATTGCGAGATCTGGCGCAGCCTCGAGCGCTTCGACGGGCGCTGCAGCCTCAAGACCTGGGTCTTCCGGGTAGCGCACAATGTCGCCGCCGAACATGTCGCGCGCGCGCTCCGCCAGCCCGCCAGGATCGCGATCGACCAGATCGACGAATTCCTCGTCCAGCATGGAGCCGAAGCGCAGGTCGCCGATTCGCATGCGCTCGACCGGGTCGCCGAGCTGATCCGCCGCCTCCCCGCGCTCGACGCGCAGCTCATCCTGCTGTGGCTCGAGGGCGAGACCGGGCAGGACATCGCCGAGGTCACCGGGCTTTCGCCGGGCGCGGTGACGACCCGGCTCCACCGCATCCGGGCCCAGCTCGCGCGCCATTTCGAACTGCCGGCCACCGCGAGCGGCCAGGATGAAGGAGACCAGCGATGAGCAAACCCCATCTCGACGGCTGGGCCGCGCAGGCCGCCGACGCGAAGTTCGCCGAACCCGATACCTGCTCGCAGCGTGCCACCAGGTTCGAGCGCACGATCAGGCGCCGCAACGGTATGGAATATACTGCCGGGTTGCTGGTGATTGCGCTGTTCGGCGCAGGCACCATCGCCTCCCTTGCAAGAGGCGAATGGCTCCTTGCATTGGGGCCGCTACTGGTGGCCATGGGCGCGCTGGCGGTGATGGCGAACCTCGCTCGCCGCGGCTCTAATCTCGAGCGTCGACCCGAAGACAGCTGCGCCGCGCATCTGCGTCGCCAGCTCGCACACCAGAGCGCCGCGCTGCGTTCGGTGCCGATCTGGTATATCGGACCGCTGGTGCCCGGAGTGCTGGTGTTGTTCGGAGTGGTGACCTTCAAGGTGGCGCAGCGGGCGGGCTGGCCGATTGCGCTTTCGGGAATCGCCGGGCCGGCTGCGGTGGTGCTCGGCATTTTTGCCGCGGTGATTGCGCTCAACCTCTGGGCGGCCCGCAGTCTCGACCGCGAAATCGCCGATCTCGACCGCCGGATCCACCAGCAGTGAAGCGCGCGCTTGAGCCGGAGCAAATCGCCGCTACGCTATCGCAGTGAAGGAGTGTTCTTATGAGACGTCTTGCCCCTGCCCTCCTGTCGCTGGGCCTCGCACTCGCTCCCTTGGCGCCGCTCGCGGCGCAGGAGGCGTCGATTGCCGAGCCGAGCCACGCCACCCCGCTACAACAGCGCACAGCGCAGGTGGTCGAGCTGCTCAACGGCACGCTGGCCCCCGAGGAGGCAATGGCCGCCAGCTTTCTGCAAAGCGTTTCGGCCGAGCAGATCAAGGCGATCGGCGCGCAATTGACCAGTCAGTTCGGCCCCGCACTGGCGGTCGAGAAGATCGAGCCGGTCAGCCCCGCGCGCGCGGCGATCACCATCCGCATGGAGCGCGCGCTGGCGAGCGGCGGGATCGCGATTCAGACCGAGCCGCCGGGCAAGATCACCGAACTCCTGCTGCAGAACTTTGAACCGATCGACGACAGTGCCGCCAAGATCGCCGCCGATCTCGCCGCCCTGCCCGGCAGCGCCGCCGCCTGGTTCGGCCCGATCGAGGGCGAGCCCGAGTTCGTGTTCGGCGATCCGCAGCAACCCTATGCGCTGGGTTCGACGTTCAAGCTCTACGTCCTCTCGGCGCTGGCGCGGGCGGTTGAGGAAGGCCGGCTGGGCTGGGACGACGTCGTGACGCTGGGCGACAAGAGCTTTCCCAGCGGTATGCTGCAGGACTGGCCCGAGGGCGCCCCCCTGACGCTCCACACCGCGGCCACGCTGATGATCTCTATCAGCGACAACACCGCGACCGATCTGCTGATCGACGCGATCGGGCGCGAGGCGGTAGAGGCGGAAATGCGCGCGACCGGCCACTCGGCTTCCGAGCTGTCGACGCCCTTCCTCAAGACTGTGGAATTCTTCGTGCTCAAGGGCGGCGACCAGGGCGAGGCCTATGCGCGAGCGGACGAGGCCGCACGCCGGGTCATGCTCGAGCAACTTGCGACGCAAGGGGTTGATCCCGCCCCGATCCTCGATCTGTTCTCGGGGGGCGCGCCCAGGCTGATCGACAGCGTGGAATGGTTCGCCAGCATGTCGGACGAGCGGCTGCTGATGCGCCGCCTCGTTGCGCTGGAAGACGACACCGCCCGCAAGATCATGGCGGTCAACACCGCGCTGGGCGAGAGCGCCCGCGAAGGCTGGGAATATGTCGGCTACAAGGGCGGTTCGGAACCCGGCGTGCGCAACCTGAGCTGGCTGCTGCGCGACGAAGCGGGCCAATGGCACATGCTGGCGCTGGGCTGGAACGACCCGCAGTCCGCCACCGACACCACCACGCTGCTGGCAATCGCCCAGCGCATTCTTGCGCTCGACCGCTGACGTTCATCCCCTCAACGGCCCCCTTGCCCCGCTGCGCCCGCGTCCCTAATCGGGTTGCAAATCGCAATCCGACAATCCGGGGAAGAGAATGACGCAGCGTTTCGAAGGCACCCAATCCTACATCGCGACCGAGGATCTCAAGGTTGCGGTCAACGCGGCGGTCACGCTGCGCCGGCCGTTGCTGGTGAAGGGCGAGCCCGGGACGGGCAAAACGGTGCTGGCGCAGGAAGTCGCCCAATCGCTGGGTGCGCCGCTGATCGAGTGGAACGTCAAATCGACCACCAAGGCGCAGCAGGGCCTTTATGAATACGATGCGGTCGCCCGGCTGCGCGACGGCCAGCTCGGCGACGAGCGAGTCCACGACATCGCCAATTACATCAAGAAGGGCAAGCTGTGGGAAGCCTTCACCGCGCCCGAGCTGCCGGTGCTGCTTATCGACGAGATCGACAAGGCCGATATCGAGTTCCCCAACGATCTGTTGCAGGAACTCGATCGCATGAGCTTCGACGTCTACGAGACTCACGAGACGATCACCGCCGCCGAGCGCCCGATCGTGATCATCACCTCGAACAACGAGAAGGAACTGCCCGACGCCTTCCTGCGCCGCTGCTTCTTCCACTACATCAAATTCCCCGATCGCGACACGATGCGCGAGATCATCGAGGTCCACTTCCCCGATATCCAGAAGAACCTCGTCACCAAGGCGATGGATATGTTCTACGAGCTGCGCGAGGTCCCCGGGCTCAAGAAGAAGCCCAGCACCAGCGAACTGCTCGACTGGCTGAAACTGCTGCTCAACGAGGACATGCCGCTCGAGGTGCTGCAGGACAGCAATCCCAATTCGGCGATCCCCCCGCTCCACGGCGCGCTGCTCAAGAACGAGCAGGATGTGATGATGTTTGAACGCCTCGCCTTCATGGCCCGCCGCAATCCGGGCTAGGGCCAAAAGAGCTTGGCTGAGCGGCCTTCCGTGCCATAAACCCCATCGTCAGGGGGGAATAAAGATGGGTCCGCTTCGTCGATGCGGTTTGCTGTTAGGCGCGGTTCTTGCGTTCGCTGGCGCTTCGGCGCCTGCGGGCGCCCAAGTGGAAGACATCCTCATCGCAGCGGACGAGGATTGGCAGCACGCCTGGACCGCTATGACCTTCCCCGCTCAGGTCGGGCCCTATGAGCGCCGGGCGGTGACGAAGTTCGAGGAACGCGATACCAATATGGGAGCGCGCTACTTTGCTGCGGACACTGGGACGATCCTGTCAATCTACGTCTATCGGCCCGGCCACCCCGATCCCTCGATTTGGCACGACCGCGCGATCACGGCGCTGCTGCTCAACTCCAGAATGGGGCCGTTCGACCCGGAGTCGCTGAGCGTCAGCGCTTTTGTGCCATCCGGGGGCGGCGCTCCAAGCGGCATCCGGTCGGTGCTCGATGGGAAGGGCGACTATCGCAGCACCGGCGTCGCTTTGTACCGGGCCGGCGAATGGCTGATCAAGCTGAGGCTTTCGTCAAGAATGCTGTCCGCCGAAGCCCTGGATGAGGAACTGGTGCGCATTCTGGAGGGGCTTCCTCCGGTCGAGGGGATTTCCCGAACCCCAGCCTATCGCGTTCCGCAATGCGCAAGCGAGCCAACCTTCGTCGAGGCCGGCAGGATCGCTGATGATGAAGACAGCCGCATGCGGGCAGCGCTATCCGAAGGGCTCCTCGGAGGCAGGACTATCGCCGAGCTTAGGCAGGACCCGCGCGAAGACGGCGAGACCGCTTTGGGCGCCTCGACCTATTGCTCGCTCGGTGAGAAAACCGATCGCCACGGGATATATATGCTTTCCGACGGCGACGGTCCCTATCTGATTGCGCTTGGAGACGCGGGATTCAGTATCGGCATTGAGCCCGCCCAAACTCTCGACGCTGTTCGCAAGGCGAATGGCGAAAGCGTTGGGCTTTATCGCGTCACTACCGCCGACGGGCTGGAGGTAAAGACCTTCCTGCCCTTTACGGCGATGCCGACCCCCGACCAGGCAGCGAATGTCGCCTTGAACGAGGCGCCGATCGTCGCCACCACGCGGCCTCTGCCGGGCGACGAAGGCAGCGAAACGACCATCTATACGGACGATTGACTAGAAGCCCGTCAGTCGATCGAATAGGCCACTTCGAAATCGCCCCAGCGGCGGCCCTGGATGGTGAGCGGGACATAGACGTTGCGGACCACGCGATAGGTGGTGCCGTCGCCTTCCTGGCGATAGACGGCCATCATGTAGGGGGCGAAGCTGCGCTTGGCCTTCTGGTCGATCGGTTCGAGGATGATGCGGCCATCGCGGCAGAACTGGGTATCGTGGGTCAGATCGCCGGTCGGAGCCTGCGAATGCTTGGTGATGTGGGTGGGCAGATAGCCTTTCATGTCGGTGCAGGCGGCGGCCATGATCCGTTCGTCCTCGGCGGGTAGCGCATCGAGCGCGGGGCGCCAGTTGCGATGCGCCCAGTCCATCAGCGCGGTGCGGAAGCGCTGCGGGTTGGAACCTTCGATCGGGCGGTAATCCTGGTCGAACACCTGTTCGAGCGTCACTTCCCCTGAGGCGATGGCCTGTTCGGTCAGCTTCTCGACCAGCCGCGCCTGCCGCTGCGCCTTCTCGACCATGATGCTGTCCTGCGGCGCGAGCCCGGACTGTACCAGCCGGTCGAACATGTCGCTGGCGACCATCTCGAGGTCTTCCATCCGGCTGTGAACCGTGGCGAGCTTCTCTTCATTGCCGTTGGCGGCCTTGTCGAAGCTTTCGAGCACGTCCTGCACGCGGATGACGTTGCCGGTCATCATCGCGGTCGCCTTGGCGATCTGCTCGTTCTGCGAATCGACCTCTTCGACCAGCTCGCCCACCCCGGTCAGCGTCTGCTCGATGCTGGCGACCGAGTTCTTGGCATGGCTGCTGGCCTTGGCGCCTTCCTCGATCCGGTCGATCACGGTGGTGGCTTCGGCACCCAGCGTCTCGATCACCTCCTCGATCTCGTCGGTCGCCTTGCGGGTCTCGCCGGCGAGCGATTTCACCTCGTTGGCGACCACCGCGAAAGTGCGCCCGGCTTCGCCCGCGCGCATCGCCTCGATGGTGGCGTTGAGCGCGAGGATGTTGGTGGTCTCGGCGATCTGCGCAATATCCTTGGAGCAGCGCTTTACCTGATCCATCGCCGCCGCAAAGCCGGTGACATGGGTCGCGAGCGTCTCGACCATGTCGAGCAGCCGGGTGATCTGCGACAGCGAGGACTGGATCTGGCTGGTGCCCTGCCCCAGCCGCTCGATCGCACTGGCCGACAGCAGCCGCGCCTCGTCGCTGGCTTCGGCGACGCGGCGCTGATCCTTCTCGAGTTCGTGCACGGTGCCCTGAAGTTCGAGATGCTCGGCGCGCAATACGCCCGAGGTATCGATCACCGCCTGCACGATGCCCGCGACATCGGAGCATCCCACGGTGACCCTGCCGCAAGCCTCTGGTATCGTGTCGAGCGCGGATGCTCCGCGCGCATCAAGAGCCGTCAAGTCCATATCGTGCCGTTATCCCTCGCGATCCGGGCATCGTCATAGGCGCAATGTGTTAGCGGCTTCTTAAGCATCCGCGGGCCGATTTGTGCCGCAGGAGGGTGGCGCTCGTCAGCGGGCGCCGTTATACATAGCGCATGTTTTTCGACTTCATGGACGAGCTCAGGGCGGCCGGGATCAAGGCCAGCTTCAAGGAACATCTTACCCTGCTGGAGGCGCTCGACCGCGAGGTGATCGAGGAAAGTCCCGAGGCGTTCTACTATCTCAGCCGCGCCACCTTCGTGAAGGACGAAGGAATGCTCGATCGCTTCGATCAGGTGTTCCAGCGCGTGTTCAAGGGAATCCTGTCCGATTACGGCCAGAACCCGGTCGATGTCCCCGAAGACTGGCTCAAGGCGGTGGCCGAAAAGTTCCTCTCGCCCCAGGAAATGGCCGAGATCGAGAAGCTGGGCGATTGGGACGCCATCATGGACACCCTCAAGCAGCGGCTCGCCGAGCAGCAGGAACGCCACGAGGGCGGCAACAAGTGGATCGGCACCGGCGGCACCTCGCCGTTCGGCAATTCGGGCTACAATCCCGAAGGCGTGCGGATCGGCGGCGAAAGCAAGCACAAGCGCGCGGTCAAGGTGTGGGACAAGCGCGAGTTCAAGAATCTCGACAACACCAAGGAACTGGGCACGCGCAACATCAAGATGGCCTTGCGTCGGCTGCGCCGCTTCGCGCGCGAAGGCGCGGCGGACGAGCTCGATATCGATGCGACCATTTCCGGTACCGCCAAGCAGGGGTGGCTCGACATCAAGATGCGGCCCGAGCGGCACAATGCGGTCAAGCTGCTGCTGTTTCTCGATGTCGGCGGGTCGATGGATCCCTTCATCAAGGCCACCGAGGAGCTGTTCAGCGCCGCCACCACCGAGTTCAAGAATCTGGAATTCTTCTACTTCCACAACTGCCTCTACGAAGGCGTATGGAAGGACAACCGCCGCCGCTGGGCCGAACGCACCAAGACCTGGGACGTGCTCCACAAATACGGCCACGATTACAAGATCGTCTTCGTCGGTGATGCGGCCATGAGCCCCTACGAGATCACGCATCCCGGCGGCAGCGTGGAGCATATGAACGAGGAAGCCGGCGCGACCTGGATGAAGCGGGTGACCAACACCTATCCGGCGACCGTCTGGCTCAACCCGGTGCCCGAAAAGCAGTGGAGCTATTCGCAGTCCACCAAGCTGATGAAGCAGCTGGTCAACGATCGCATGTATCCGCTTACCCTCGACGGGCTGGAAGATGCGATGCGCGAATTGAGCCGCAAGCAGGGGTGAGCGCGATCCGCCCGATTTGAAGCGCTACGGGTATTGATGTATTCTCCCGATTTTGAGGAGAGTGATCGTGGGGACACCGATCACCCTGACCAGCGCGCTGTTCCTACTCGTTGCTGCGGCTCCCGAACTGGAACGGGGCCGGAGTTCTGATGCCGCACCACCCAATTCCGTGCAGACCGATACTGCGAACGTTTCGGATGCAACCCTTCCCGCCATGCCGTCCTATCGCGAGCCCTCAATTGCCTGGAAGACGGTGGAAGAAGCGGTATCGGACGCGGCGGTCTGCCGGGACCGCCTCCATCTTGCGCGCGAGCAGATGGGGCAACCTCCCCTTCGGCGAGAACCGGTGACCGGTGAAGAATCGGTGCTGATCTGGGCCGTCGACCGCCGCGAGGATGGCTGCGCGGTGCTGGTCGCGAAAGGCGATCCCGACGATATCCGACCGATCCCGCAGGTCGAGAAGCATTCCGGGCTGCGCCCCGCGCGTTAGGCGGGTCAGCCCTTCCGCCCCCTTACCCCTTCCGGTCGAGTTCCTCGTTCAGCCGCAGGCTGCAGCGCCAGAAGAAGAACGCCGGGATCAGTCCCAGGAAGGCCGCACCGTAAAGCACGTAGCGCACGCTTTCCTCGCCAAAGCCGGGCTGCAGCAGGTCCGACAGCATGCCGAAGAACAGCGGGCCGAGCCCCAGTCCGATCAGGTTCTGGAAGAACAGCAGCACCGCCGCCGCGATCGCCCGCGCGCGCAGCGGCACGAGGCCCTGTGCGGCGGAATAGGTCGGGCCGTAATAGAGCGAATTGCACAAGGTCGGCACGATCAGCAGCGCCAGCGCCACCTGCCAGGTCGCGGCCTGATAGGCGAGGAAGGCGATCGGCGCAGCAACCGCCATCGCCACCGCGGGCGCGGTCAGCACGTGGCGGCGGTTCTTCGCCCCGAAGCGATCCGCCAGATAGCCGCCAAGCCAGGTGCCCAGAATGCCAGCCGCGCCGTTGATGACCCCGAACCAGAACCCGACCTCTCCCGGGGTGAGATCGTGCGTGCGCTGGAAGAAGATCGTCGTCCAGGTGGTCTTGCCATAGGCGAGGAATGAGGCGGTCGAGCCGGCGAGCAGCAGCAGCACGAAGGCACGCGAGCGCATCACCGTGCGCACCGAAGTCCACAGCGACATCTCGGGCGGCGGCGTGCTGTGTTCCGCGAGCGTTGCGCTCATCCCGCGCCGCGGCTCGCGCAGCATGAAATGGACCACCAATGCCATCGCCACTCCGGGCAGGCCGACGAACAGGAACGCCATCCGCCAGCCCACCCAGTCGGCGAGCAGGCCGCCGATCATCATCCCCAGCAGCGTGCCCACCGGGATACCGAGCGAATAGAAGGCCAGCGCCGAACTGCGCCGCTCGGGCGGGACAAGGTCGCTGATCAGCGAATGCGCCGGCGGGGTGCATCCCGCCTCGCCGACCCCGACCCCGATCCGCGCCAGCAGCAGCTGGTAGAAGTTCTGCGCCAGCCCGCACAGCGCGGTCATTGCCGACCAGGTTGCGAGCGCGATCGCGATCAGCCGCGGACGATTGGTGGTGGCGCGGTCGGAATAGCGCGCGATCGGCAATCCGAGCAGGGTGTAGAACAGCGCGAAGGCGAGCCCCGTCATCAGCCCGATCTGCGTGTCGCTCAGCCCCAGATCGAGCGCGATCGGTTCTGCGAGGATGTTGACGATCTGGCGATCGATGAAGTTGAAGATGTAGACCACCAGCAGGATCCACAAGGTGGCTCTCACCGAATTGGGTGTGGCGGCGGTTTGTGCGGCTGACGCCATATTCGACCCTCTCCTGAAACGCGGGTATGCCCGTCGCCCGGAGCGAACCTTCCCTAGTCGGGGCCGCCCGTCAACAGGCGATCACTCGTTGCGCAGGAGCGGGGTCGTTTCTTCCAGCCAGCGCGCTTCGTCGGTCGCCGCCAGCCGATCGAGATCGCCCGGCGCGGCCTGCGGATCGTCAACCCATTCGCGCAAAGCCGGGCCGCCGTTGATGACGTCGATCGCCAGCCGCTCGAGTTCGTACTCATAGGGGAAATCGCGCCACAGATCGTAATCGGGGTGCAGCGTGCGAATCGCCTTGAACGCCAGCGCCTGCAACCGCCAGGGGCGGAAGGCGTCATGATCGTAGTCCGGCCCCTCGGCATGGACCATCAAGGCGCTGCACAGTCCGCCCGAATGCTTGTGGAAGGTCGGGGTGAACCAGCAGGGGCGCAAGGTGCAGCCCGCCAGCCATTCGGGCGCGAGCGCCTGCATCTTGGCCAGCACCGCCCCGGCATCCAGATCGGGCGCGCCGAACAGCACTTCGAGCGGCCGCGTCGTGCCGCGCCCCTCGCTCAGATTGGTGCCCTCGAGCATGACCGTGCCGGCATACGCGCGCGCCATGTTGACGCTGGCGGCGTTGGGCGACGGGTTGATCCAGATGCGATCCTGCGGCCAGCCGAAGCCGGGCGCCTCGCCCGGCCGCCAGCCCTCCATCTCCACCACGCGGTAGTCCACATCGAGATCGAACCGCCCGATGAACCAGTCGCCCATCTCTCCCATCGTCAGCCCGTGCCGCATCGGCATTTCCGCCGCGCCGACGAAGCTTTCCTGCCCCGGGACCAGCAGCGTGCCCTCGACCGGGCGCCCCGCCGGATTTGGGCGGTCGAGCACCCAGACCTCCTTGCCGTGGCGCGCCGCTTCCTCGAGCAGGTAGAGCAGCGTGGTGACGAAGGTGTAGATCCGGCAACCCAGGTCCTGGAGGTCGAACAGGAACACATCGGCGCTGGACATCGTCTGGCCGGTGGGGCGGCGCACCTCGCCATAGAGGCTGAACACGGGGATTCCATGGACGGGATCGGTCTCGTCGCCGGTCTCGATCATATTGTCCTGCTTGTCGCCCTTCAGACCATGCTGCGGGCCGAAGGAGCTGGTGACGTTCACCCCGGCGGCGATCAGTGCGTCGAGCGAATGGGTGAGATCCCGCGTCACCGAAGCCGGATGCGCGACGAGCGCGACGCGTTTGCCGTCGAGAGGCCGGCGCAGGGCGGGGTCGGCAAGCAGCCGGTCGATACCGAATTTCATGGTGGCAGCGGTGCCGGAAGCCTCGCGGTGAAGCAAGCCGGATCGTGGAAATCGGGCTTGCCCGTGGTATGGTTCAGCGCCCAGTAGCTCTTCGTCCCGTCGGTCTCCTCGATCACCGCGCTCGCGCCGAAAGCGGCGGGCAGTTCGGGAAGCCCGCCAAGAGGGATCGCGGCGTCGAACAGCGAGAAGGCGGACCCTGCGCGCCAACTGCACACCGGCGCGCGCGGCAGTTTGCGCTGCCGCATCCCGGCGCGATATCCGGTGAAATCATAACCCGCCCAGCGCTCGGACGGCGAGAGGTTGAACTCGGCATAGGCCGGCCCCTCGCCATGCTGCACGAAAAGTTCGAAGCAGGTCGTCTCCCACAATCCATCCGCCCTGCCCCGCCCCGCCAGCGGCGGGATGGCGAGCGCTCCCACGCCCGACACCCGCCAGCGCAGGGTCAGCCATTGCTCGGTCGACTGCCACGAAAAGCGCACTTGCCAGCCGCCCGCGGGCGGGTTCGCGGGGTGCGGCGTCAAATCCATCTGTTGCACCCGGGCTCCCCCATGCTAGCGCCCTGACCATCATGACCAGCTACACTTCCGATCTGATGCGCCTGCTCGACGAGCGCGGCTATATCCACCAGGCGACCGATGCCAAGGGCCTCGATGCGCTCGCCGCAAAGCAGATCGTGCCAGGATATATCGGCTTCGATCCCACCGCGCCATCGCTGCATATCGGCAGCCTGGTCCAGATCATGATGCTGCGCCGGCTGCAGCAGGCGGGACACAAGCCCATCGTGGTGATGGGTGGCGGCACCGGAAAGATCGGTGACCCCTCGTTTCGCGACGAGAGCCGCAAGCTGATGAACGATGCGACAATCGCCGAGAACGTCGCGGGTATCTTCACGGTTTTCGACCGGCTGCTGACCTTCGGCACCGGTCCCACCGACGCGGTAATGGTCAACAACGACGAGTGGCTGGGCGAGCTCGGCTATCTCGAGATGCTGCGCGATGTCGGGCCGCATTTCACCGTCAACCGGATGCTCACCTTCGATTCGGTCAAGCAGCGGCTCGAGCGCGAGCAGGCGCTGACCTTTCTGGAATTCAACTACATGATCCTCCAGGCCTATGATTTCGTCGAGCTGGCGCGGCGCTACGACTGCAGACTGCAAATGGGCGGCAGCGATCAATGGGGCAATATCGTCAACGGGCTCGAGCTCGGGCGGCGGATGGAGGGGCGCGAGCTGTTCGGGCTGACGACGCCGCTGCTCACCACTGCCGACGGGTCCAAGATGGGCAAGACCGCCTCGGGCGCCGTCTGGCTCAACGAGGCGCAGCTGCCGGCGTATGACTTCTGGCAGTACTGGCGCAATGTCGACGACCGCGATGTCGGGCGCTTCCTCAGGCTGTTCACCGATCTTGCGCTCGACGAGATCGCGCGCCTCGAAGCCCTCGAGGGCAGCGAAATCAACGCCGCGAAGATCGTGCTCGCCAATGCGGTGACCGCGCTGGTGCGCGGTCCGGAGGCTGCCGCTGTCGCCGAAGCGACTGCCTCGGCAACCTTCGCCGGGGGCGGACTGGGCGAGGACCTCCCCGTGCTTCGGCTGGGCGCGGACGGCATGCGGATCGGCGCCGCGCTGACCGAGCTTGGCTTCACCGCTTCCAACGGCGAAGCCAAGCGCAAGCTGGCCGAAGGCGCGGTCAAGCTCGACGGCGTGACCATGGACGATGTCGGCCATTTGCTGACGCTGCCACCGGGCGCCGAGGCGCGTCTCAGCCTCGGCAAAAAGAAACATGCGATCATCCGGGGCTGACTTGCGCCAGAGCGCGTAATTGCCCGCCGTTTGGCCAATCCGGCTTTACCAATTGTCAGCCTTTCCAGCCCAATATGGCGGTCCACAGTGAACACGGAGGATTGGCTATCATGGGTGCCGGAGCTCAGCTCAGCGTCACCGACAAGCGGCGCATGGCGCGCCACCCGGTCGATCACCCCGTCATCGCGGAGCATTTCCGCGTCGGCGACCTGCGGATGCATATCGCGAACATCTCCGCCAATGGTTTCATGATCGACGATGCCAAGAATCTGGCGCGCGGCGACCGGGTCATCATCCGCCTGCCGATCGTCGGACGGATCGAGGCCTATTGCATCTGGATCCGCGACAACCGCGCCGGTTTCCAGTACGAGCGGATCATCCGCCCGGATGATTTTATCGCCATGATTGACCAACTCCAGCCCAATCCGCGGCTGCGCCGCAATCGCTGACGCCTGAACGCCCGCCGGGTTTAACCGCTGGCAGGGGAAGTTTCTTCCCTTGCCGCGCGCCCGCTGCCATGGGCCGCGCGTGAGCGAGCCCACCCACCCCTTCCGCGTCCATAATTTCCGCGCCTATTGGGTCAGTCGTCTGGCGATGACGCTGGCGCAATATGCGATGATGCTGATCATCGCCTGGCAGGTCTACAACATCGCCCGCGACGGCGGTTCGTCGGTGGCCGAAGCCTCGGGCCAGCTGGCGCTGATCGGCCTGTTCCAGTTCGTCCCGCTATTCCTGCTGACGCCGTTCTCGGGGTTGGCCGCCGACCGCTTCGACCGCCGCAATGTCGCGCGGCTCACTGTGCTGGTGCAGTTCGGCTGCGCCGCCGCACTGGGCTGGCTGACCTGGCAGGATACCATCGCGCTCGAATGGCTCTACGCGATAGCGGTCGTGCTGGGGGTGGTGCGCGCCTTCAACGGCCCCGCGCTCTCCGCGCTCGCTCCCAATCTGGTGCCGCGCTCGATCCTCCCCAATGCGATCGCGCTGTCGAGCATCGCCTGGCAGGTCGGGATGATCGCCGGCCCGGCGATCGGCGGCTACACCTATGCCATTCTCCCTGCGCTGCCCTATGCCATCGCCGCGGGGCTGTTTCTGGTCTCGCTCACCGCGCTCAGCACGATCGGGCATGTCCCGCGCGTCAACAGCGTCGGAACCGCTCGCCCGATCGCGCAGATCGTCGATGGCCTGCGCTATGTCGGGCGCAACAAGATGGTGCTGGGCGCGATCACGCTCGATCTGTTCGCGGTGTTCCTCGCCGGGGCGACCGCGCTGTTCCCGGTCTATGCGCGCGACATCCTGGAAGTCGGCGAGACCGGGCTGGCGCAATTGGCGATGGCCCCCGCCTGCGGCGCGGTGGTGACCGCTTTATGGTTCTCGATCTTCCCGCTCAAGACCCAGGTCGGCCCCAAGATGCTGTGGTCCGTGGCGGTATTCGGCGCCGCGACCGTCGCTTTCGGCCTCTCGACCTGGATGCCGCTCAGCCTGGCGATGCTGTTCGTGATCGGCGCCGCCGACATGTTCAGCGTCTATATCCGCCAGTCGCTGATCCAGCTGCACACGCCCGACGACAAGCGCGGTCGGGTGTCCTCGGTCAGCCTGCTGACGATCAGCGCCTCCAACGAATTCGGCGATTTCTTCTCCGGCTCGCTGGCATTCCTGATCGGGCCGGTCGCCGCGGTGGTCAGCGGCGGAATCGGCGCGATCGTCACGGTCGGCTTGTGGACCCGCGTCTTTCCTGTTTTGCGTACCACGCGGACCTTCGACCCGCCTGAGGAATTGGTAGAAGAGACACCCGAAGAACAATTGCAGGAGCGCATTCCATGAAAGCCCCATCCGTCCTCGCCACCATCGGCAACACCCCGCATATCCGCCTTTCCCGGCTGTTTCCCGATCACGAGGTCTGGGTGAAGAGCGAGCGCGGCAATCCAGGCGGCTCGATCAAGGACCGGATCGCGCTGGCGATGGTGGAAGATGCGGAGAAGTCGGGCAAGTTGCGCCCCGGCGGGACGATCATCGAGCCGACCAGCGGCAACACCGGGATCGGTCTGGCGATGGTCGCCGCGGTCAAGGGTTACAAGCTCGTGCTGGTCATGCCCGAGAGCATGAGCATCGAGCGCCGCCGGCTGATGCTGGCCTATGGCGCCAGCTTCGATCTCACCGACAAGGCCAAGGGGATGAAGGGCGCGATCGAGCGCGCCGGCGAACTGGTAGCGCAGACCGAAGGTGCCTGGATGGCGAGCCAGTTCGACAACGACGCGAACTGGAAGGTCCATGCCGATATCACCGCCAAGGAAATCATGGCCGATTTCGGCGACACGCCGATCGATGCGATGATCACCGGGGTCGGCACCGGCGGCCATATCACCGGCTGCGCCGAAGTTCTCAAGGGCGTATGGCCGACGATGAAGGCCTATGCGGTGGAGCCTACCGGCTCGCCGGTGATCTCGGGCGGGCAGCCCGGTCCGCACCCGATCCAGGGTATCGGCGCGGGCTTCATTCCCGGCAATCTGCACACCAAGAGCATCGACGGCGCGATCCAGGTCGATCCCGAGCATGCCAAGGAATGGGCGCGCAAATCGGCCAGCGTCGAAGGGCTGCTGGTCGGCATCTCGAGCGGCGCGACGTTGGCGGCGATCGCCAGCAAGCTTCCCGAGTTGGGCGATGGTACCAGGGTGCTGGGCTTCAACTACGACACCGGCGAGCGTTATCTCTCGGTGGCGGACTTCCTGCCCGAGGAATAGTCGCCGCAGGGGCTCGCAAAACCAGTCCGCGCCGCAACTCCTTCGGGGAGCCGCGGCGCGGATGGCTTTCTGTCGACCAGTTTTCGCGTTGCGAACCTACGCCGCGGTGGCGAAAGCCTCCTCGCCCAGCGCCATCATGCTGTCGCTGCCCGTCTCGATCTTGCGGCGGAAGGCGCCGACATCGGGCAGGTAGCGGTCCATGAAATATCGCGCGGTCGCCAGCTTGGTTTCGTAGAACGCCGCATCGTCCGCACCCTCGGCCAGCTTGGCTTGCGCAACCTTGGCCATCCGCAACCACATGAAGCCCAGCGTCACGATGCCCATCATGTGCATGTAATGATGCGCGCCGGCCCCCAGATGGTTGGGGTTCTGCATCGCATTGCTCATGAACCACATGGTCGCCGCCTGCTGCTCGGCCAGAGCCTTGCCGAGCGCCTCGGCGATCGGACCAAGCGCCTCGTCGCCCTTGGCCTGCTCGACCTCCTCGCCGACCATCGTGAAGAACGCCTGGATGCCTGCGCCGCCCTTCTGCGCCAGCTTGCGTCCGCACAGATCCATCGCCTGGATTCCATTTGTGCCTTCGTAAATCTGCGCGATGCGGGCGTCGCGGACGAACTGTTCCATGCCCCATTCGCGGATGTAGCCGTGGCCGCCGAACACCTGCTGCATATTGGTCGCGACCTCATAGCCCTTGTCGGTGCCATAGCCCTTGATCACCGGGGTCAGCAGCCCGATGATCAGATCGGCCTTTTCGCGCTCTTCCTCGGTCTCGGCCTTGTGGCTCAGATCGACCTGCAATGCGCCCCACAGACACAGCGCGCGCATGCCCTCGGTGAAGGCCTTGGCATCCATCAGCATCCGGCGGACATCGGGGTGGACGAAGATCGGATCGGCCTGCGCCTCGGGCTCGGCAGGGCCGGTCAGCGCCCTGCCCTGCCGCCGGTCGAGCGCATAGGCGACCGCGTTCTGATAGGCGGCCTCGGCCTGGCTCAGACCCTGGACGCCGACGCCGAGCCGCGCGGCGTTCATCATGATGAACATCGCGGCGAGACCCTTGTTCTCCTCGCCGACCAGCCAGCCCTTGGCGGCGTCGTAATTGAGCAGGCAGGTCGAATTGCCGTGGATGCCCATCTTCTCCTCGATCGAGCCGCAGACGACGGTGTTGCGCTCGCCCACCGAACCGTCCTCGTTGACGAGGAACTTGGGCACCACGAACAGCGAGATGCCTTTGGTGCTGTCCGGCGCGCCGGGGGTCTTGGCGAGCACCAGATGGATGATGTTCGAGGTCATGTCGTGCTCGCCGGCCGAGATGAAGATCTTGGTGCCGGTCAGCGCGTAGCTGCCATCGGCCTGCGGCTCGGCCTTGGTGCGGATCATGCCCAGATCGGTGCCGCATTGCGGCTCGGTCAGGTTCATCGTTCCCGACCATTCGCCCGAGATCATCTTGGGCAGATACATGTCCTTCTGCTCCTGCGATCCCTTGGCGATCAGCGCCGAGACCGCGCCATTGGTCAGCCCGGGATACATGCCGAAAGCCTGGTTGGCCGAGGAGATGAACTCCTCCAGCGCGAAGCCGAGCGCATGCGGCATGCCCTGCCCGCCGAATTCCTCGGGTGCGGCGATCGTGCCCCAGCCGGCTTCGACGAACTGCGCATAGGCCTCCTTGAACCCGGGCGGCGTGGTGACCGAGCCATCCTCGTGGCGGGTGCAGCCTTCCTCGTCGCCGATGCGGTTGAGCGGCGCGAGCACCTCGGCGCAGAACTTGCCGCCTTCGCCGAGCACGGCATCGCTGACATCGGCGGTCGCCATCTCGAAGCCGGGCAGGTGCGCATAGCCGGCGAGATCGAGCATCTCGTTGAGGATGAAGCGGGCGTCGCGGGTCGGAGCGGTATAGCTGGGCATGGGAGTGTCCTTGGTAGGTAGGCTGGGGGTAGGTAGGCTGGGGGTGGGTAGGATCTGAAGCGGAAGATTATCTTGCAGGATCGAGCGATTCGACGTGGCCGATGAAGTCGGTCAGTTCCTTGATCGAACTGTCGATATCGGCACGCTGCTTTTTCAGTTTGGCGACATGCTTGCGGCATTTCTCGACCGTGACGCGGCGCTGTTCCACCCGGCCGTCGTCGAGATCGTAGAGATCGATCATCTCGCGGATCTCGGTCAGCGAGAAGCCGACGTTCTTGGCGCGCATGATCCAGGCTAGCCGGGCGCGGTCGCGTTGCGAATAGATCCGCGACAGGCCGACCCGCGAGGGGGCGATCAGGCCCTCGTCCTCGTAGAAGCGCAACGCCCGCGCGGTGCAGCCGAATTCCGAAGTGAGGTCGGAAATGGTGAACTGCTCGCGGGCGAGCTTGTCGGGGCGATCGAGCAAGGCGCCCGATCCGCCCCGAATTTGGCCGCGACTAGATTTATCGGGTGCCCGATCGGGGGATTGGGTACTGGCTGTCGTCATGCGGCTCCGGGTACAGTCCGCTTACGTAAACGTCAACTCGTGACGCGGGCAAGCGAGCCATTCTCCAGCCGGCGGTAGAGGCAGCTCACCGCGCCTGTATGGCAGGTCGGCCCCGCCGGGCGGCAGCGCAGGACGAGCGCATCCTGATCGCAATCGACCAGGATATCCTCGACCGCGAGCGTGTGGCCCGAAGACTCTCCCTTCTTCCACAATCGGCCCCGCGATCTGGAATGGAAGTGCGCCTCTCCGCTCGCGAGAGTGGCGTCGAGCGCTTCCTCGTCCATGAAGGCGACCATCAGGACCTGCAGGCTCGAGGCTTCGACCACCACCGCGGTCAGCAGTCCCCGATCGTCGAACTTGGGAAGAAAACGCGTACCCTGTTCGCGTTCGGCGCTATCCGTGGTCATCGGCGATCCTTGCTTTGAATATACTGACATTTGTTGCACAGCCGCAACAACGGCTTCTTAAAACTGCCGATAGCAAAATTGCCGGTTTGAGGAACGGCAGTTTGGTGGAATATTCGCACTGTGGCTCGAAAGAGCTATCCGCTTGGCGAGGGTGCCGAATAGAGCACCGGGTTCAGGGGGTACAAGGAGCGCTGCCGGCCTTCGGGGCTTGTTTTCGGGGCATGGCGCGCATCAAGCGATGAGGGATAGGACCCGGCGTATTCATGGGGGGTGCGCCAGCCCTTCGGGGGAGGGTCCGCTAACATTCGTCACGTGGCGCCCGAGACCTTCGTGGTCTCGGGCGTTTCGCTTTGTGGCAGCGATGCGGGTTGCGCGATCGTGGCGCTGTGCTCGCCATCGAGAACTCTTGCGAAGCAGCAGATCGTGACGCTGGTCGCGCCCGCCCGTTTGAGGGCGGCGACGCAGGCCTGCGAGGTCGCGCCGCTGGTGAGGACGTCATCGACCAGGATCACTTCCCGTCCGCGCACCGCTAGCGCCCCGCGCTCGCTGACGCGGATGGCGCCCGAGAGCGCGCGGCGGCGGGCCTTCGCCCCCAGCCCGCCCAGGGTCGGGGTAGGCTTGCTGCGGACCAGCGCGTCGACCGCCAATGTCCCATGACCCAGCGCCGCAAGCCCGCGAGCAAGCAGCGCCGCCTGGTTGAAACCGCGATACCACAACCGCCGGCGGTGCAGCGGGACCGGGACGATGATCCGGTCCGACGGGGTGGGAAGCCGCGCCGCCATCAACCGCGCCAGCATCGGCGCGAGCGCGATCCGCCGGCCGTGCTTGAAGGCGAGGACGAGTCGGCGCGAGACGTCGTTGTAGAGCGTCGCCGCAGCGATACCGGCGTGGTTGGGCGGTGAGAACATGCAAGGCGCGCAGACGGCGCCAGCCTCCAGAACCGAGCCGGCGAAAGGACGCTGGCACAATGCACAGCCCGGTTCGGAGGGGATTTCGAGCTGCTCCCAGCAGGCGGCGCATAAGCCCACCTGCTGCGCGATTCCCTCGCCGCAGACCGGGCAGCGCGGCGGGTAGACCAGATCCATCGCGGGGCCGAGCGTCTCGGCGAAGAAGCGGCGGGCGGATCGCAGCGCGGGCATGGCGCGCAAGCTGCACCGCTTGCGCGGCGGTGACAAGCTCGGCAGGGACCCGCCATGTCCTCACCCGCCCCGCCCCGCATCTTCTCCCCCGCTCGCCGGGAGGCTTCGTGGCATCGCGCGGAGCGCCGGCAAAGGCGCGAGGGGGCAGCGCGTTTCGTGATCGAGGATATGGCGGAGGACTTCGCCGAGCGAATCGGTTTCATGCAGTTGGCGCCCGAGCGTGCCCTGCTGATGGGCTCGCTGGGTGGAGGCTTGCCGGGGCTGAAAGAGGTCACCCGTGCCGCGCCCGGGGATTTCGACGAGGAGCTTCCCTTCCCCGGCGGTCCCTATGATTTCATCGCCAGTTTCGAGACGCTGGCAACGGTCAACGACCTGCCGGCCGCGCTGCTCCACATGCGCTGCGCGCTGGCCGAGGGCGGCGTCGCGATGGCGAGCCTCGTCGGGGCCGGGAGCCTCGCGAACCTGCGTCGCGCGATGATCGCCGCCGAGCCCGAGCGGCCCGCGCCGCGGATGCA
Organism: Alphaproteobacteria bacterium; assembly: GCA_018819685.1. Classification (GTDB taxonomy): domain Bacteria; phylum Pseudomonadota; class Alphaproteobacteria; order Sphingomonadales; family Sphingomonadaceae; genus Qipengyuania; species Qipengyuania benthica. Next base: position 64 of record JAHJPT010000208.1, on the reverse strand, counting down.
TCCGCTGGTGGACAATCGCGCGGCGACCGCGCTGCTCGAACGCGCGGGGTTCCGGCGCTTCGTG
>JAHJPT010000207.1 GCA_018819685.1 Alphaproteobacteria bacterium | reverse complement strand
GTCGCTGATCTCCTTGAAGCGGCTCTGCTTGTCGCGATAGAGTTCCCAGTCCATCGCGAAATCCTCGTCCGGGCGGACGCTGCCATCCTTGGGCGGCAGGTCGCGGACATGGCCGTAGGATGCCAGGACCTTGAAGTCCTTCCCGAGGTATTTCTCGATGGTTTTCGCCTTGGCGGGCGATTCGACGATGACGAGTTGCATGAGTGTCTGGAACGTCCCTTACGTGTGCGTATGCGTATACGCGCGAAAATGGGGTCGGGATTCGCGAGGCGTCAAGCGCGATATTCGCGAACGATGCAGGAGCGGCGGCGGGTGGACAGGAGGATGGATTGCTGAGCCGGGCGGCGGAGGCGATCCGCTCCTGACCCGCTTCGCGCGCGATTTACAAGGGGTTTGCCAGCGCAGCTTCGGTTCGCGCGATGTAATCGCGGGTCAGCGGGAGAACCCGGCGGTCGCGGCAGTACTGGATCTGGTAATTGCACATGCCGCCGTTTTCGAAGCTCGAGGTCGCCCCGGCAAGGTAGAAGGTCCACATCCGGAAGAAGCGTTCGTCGTACATCGCGACGATCTCGTCACGATGGGCCATGCAATTGGCGTACCACGCCCGCAGGGTCTTGGCGTAATGCAACCGCAACATCTCGGTGTCGCTGGCGATCAGGCGGAATTTCTCGCTCGCGGCGACCGTCTCCGACAGCGCGGGGATATAGCCGCCGGGAAAGATGTATTTGCGGGTGAAGGCGTCGGTCGTTCCGGGCGATCCGATCCGGCCGATCGTGTGCAGCAGCATCACCCCGTCGTCAGCGAGCAGATTGGCGCAGGCCTTGAAGAAGGTCGGGAATTGCGGCCGCCCGACATGTTCGAACATCCCCACCGAGACCAGGCGATCGTAGCGCTTCCCGCGCTCGGGCAGCTCGCGGTAATCGACCAGTTCGAAGGCGACCCGGTCCGCCACGCCCGCTTGTCTGGCGCGTTCCTCGGCCAGGGCCAGCTGTTCGCGCGATAGCGTGATGCCGGTCACCTGGATATCGAACTTGCGCGCGAGGTAGATCGCCATCCCGCCCCAGCCGCAGCCGATGTCGAGCACGGTCTGCCCATCGCGTAGCGCCAGCTTGGCGGCGATATGCGCGAGCTTGGCCTCCTGCGCCTGCGCCAGCGTCTCGACCCCCTCGCCCCAATAGCCGCAGCTGTATTGCATATGTTCGGGATCGAGCATCAGGCGGTAGAGATCGTTTCCGATGTCGTAGTGATGCGAGACATTGCGCTGCGATCGCAACCGGTCGTTGAGCGCTTCGCGGGCGAAGGCGATCCGGTTGCCGAAACGGCGCAGCGGACTGGGTTCGCCGATCGATCCACCGCGATCCCACGGCGCGTTGGTGCGCAGCAGCTCGACCAGTTCCATGATCCCGCCCCGCTGCAGCGTCAGGCGACCGTCCATATAGGCTTCGGCAGCGCCGAGGCGGGGATCCATGACGATGTCGCGCGGCACGCGCTTGTCGGCGAAGGTCAGCGCGACATCGGGGAAACCCTCCGCCGGGTCACCGAAAGAGGTCCTTGTGCCGTCGGCGAAGGTGACCTGAAGGGTGCCCCGCTTCACGATCGAGGCAAGATAGCGGCTAACCAGAGTCTTGCTCATGGGGAGCGATTACTATTGCCCGGATCCCCCGACGGCCACTCCTTTTTCGCTCCGGCGGTTCGCTGCCCGAACGAGCGCCCTGCTCAGGCCGTCAACGAAACCCGCCCCGCTGCGTGGCGCTCGAGCCGGCCGGCGATCTCCAGTTCGAGCAGCGCGAGTTGCACCGCCGCCGCGCTGGTCCCCGACTGGCGGATGAGCTCGTCCACTGCGACCGGGGCGGTGGTGAGCAGCGCTTCGATCTTTGCTGGCTCCGCCTCGGCCAGTTCCTCGGGCGCGCAATCGAACGCCGCGGCGGGTTCGCGGAAGGTCGAGCGCGGCACGCCGTCGAAGCCCGAGAGCAGTTCGATCACGTCCTCGGGCGATTGCACCAGCACCGCGCCTTCGCGGATCAGGTGATTGCCGCCATGGCTGCGCGGCTCGAGCGGGCTGCCGGGGATCGCCATCACCTCGCGCCCCGCCTCGCCCGCCAGCCGCGCGGTGATGAGGCTGCCCGATTTGACCGCTGCTTCCACCACCAGCGTGCCCGCCGCGAGCCCGGCGATGATCCGGTTGCGGCTGGGGAAATGGCTGCCGCGCGGCTCGGTGCCCGGCGGCTGTTCGGCGAGCAGCAGGCCCTCGCTCGCGATCCGTTCCTGCAGCGCGGCATGCTGAGGCGGATAGGCTATGTCGATACCGCTGGCGATCACGCCGATGGTGCGGGGAAACGCACCCTCGTGCGCCGCACCGTCGATCCCGCGCGCCAACCCCGAGACGACGGTGAACCCCGCCTCCCCCAGCGCGGAGGCGAAATCGCGCGCCAGCTTGACCGCCGCGGCGCTGGCGTTGCGCGCGCCGACCATCGCGACGCAGGGCTGCGAGGACAGCGCCAGGTCGCCGCGCCAGGTCAGGATCGGCGGCGCGCTTTCGAGCTGGGCCAGCAGCGCGGGATAGTCAGGCTGGTCGTGGAACAGGTATTTCGCGCCCGCCTTGCGCACCGCCTCGATCTCGCGCTCGATGCTCTGGGCGGGAGCGGCGCGATAGGCGCGTCCGCCGCGGCTGCCGAGTTCGGGCAGCGCCGCGAGCGCCTCGACCGCACTGCCGAACCGCGCGAGCAGCTGGGTGTAGCTGACTGGGCCGATATTGGGCGAGCGCAGCAGGCGGATCCGGGCGAAGGCTTCGGCCTGGTCGAGCACTCCGGCCATCCCGTCATCCCAGCGGAAGCTGGGATCTCCCGCAGGTCGGGCGCCGGGAGGAGAGCGATCCCAGCTTTCGCTGGGATGACGGAAAGGCCCTGGGCGTCACCCCTTGCTGCCCACCCGAGGCTCGGTCCCGGCAGCCAGCCGCTTGAGATTGGCGCGGTGGAGCCAGATCACCAGCAGCGCGATCAGCGCCAGCACCGGCACGAAGGCGGGGTAGCCGAGCAGCGCCGCGGCCAGCGCCGCAGCGACCACCGCGCACATCCCCGCCAGCGAGCTGATCCGCGATGCCGCCAGCACGCCCAACCAGACCAGCCCGTAGGCCAGTCCCAGCGGCCAGGCGAGGCCGAAGCAGACCCCCGCATTGGTCGCGACGCCCTTGCCCCCCTTGAAGCCCAGCCAGACCGGAAAGCAATGCCCCAGCACCGCTCCCAGCGCCGCGGCGGGGACCGGGCCGGAGTAAGCCGCTGCGCCTTCGGGCTGTGCGAACAGCCGCCAGGCGAGCAACACCGCGAAAAAGCCCTTGGCGAGATCGAGCAGCAGCACCGCCGCCGCCAGCCCCTTGCTCCCGGTGCGCAGCACATTGGTCGCGCCGATATTGCCGCTGCCGATCTGCCGGATGTCGCCCTTGCCGCCGAGCCTGGCGAGGATCAGTCCGAAGGGGATCGAGCCCAGCCCGTAGCCGAGCAGCGCGGCCCAGAGTGTAGCGATCGTGAACTCGGTACCCATGTCTGCGCGATCCCCCACAATCGGTTCGGGCGCCCCTTGTCCAAACGCCGCCCTTTCGCCTACCGCATCTACCGGAAGCAAGGCCCTTTCGACAAGCTCAGGACAAACGGAATTGGACAAACCCGAGCCGCATACCCCGATCCTGGTGTTCGATTCCGGCGTCGGCGGACTGACGGTGCTGGCGCAATTGCGCAAGCTGCTGCCGCAGGCGCCGGTGATCTATGCCGCCGACATGGCCGGGCTGCCCTATGGCGCCAAGAGCGAGGCCGAGGTGGCCGCGCGGGTCGCGGGGCTGCTCGGACGGATGGCCGAGCGCTACCAGCCGCGGCTGATCTGCCTCGCCTGCAACACCGCCAGCACGATCGCATTGGGCATGGTGCGCGAAGTGCTCGAGACACCGATCGTGGGCACGGTGCCCGCGATCAAGCCCGCGGCCGCGCTCACCAAAAGCGGCACCTTCGGCCTGCTCGGCACCGAAGCGACCATGCGGCAAGCCTATGTGGACGAACTCGAACGCGAGTTCGCCAAGGGCAAGGTGCTGCTGCGCCACGGCGCCAACGGGCTGGTGCCGCTGGCCGAGGCGAAACTGCGCGGCGAGCCAGTCTCGGTCGATGCGGTGGCACACGAAGCCAAGGGGCTGGTGCTCCAGCAGGGCGGCGAGGCGATCGACACGGTGGTGCTCGCCTGCACCCATTTCCCGTTGCTGGCGGAGGAGCTGCGCGCCGCCTTCGGCGAGGACGTTACCCTGCTCGACGGATCGGAAGGCATCGCGCGGCGGATCGTCGCGCTGACGCAGGGCCAGCGGTTCGAGCGCAGCCGCTCCGATTTCGCGGTCACCACCGGCGACCTCGCGGATTTCAGGAAGCTGGCCGCGGCCTTCGCGGCGCAGAAGATAACCCGGCTCGAAAGCTTCTGAACCCTTGCGAGTCATTCGCAAAGATCGCGGTGGCAAATCGCCCGAATTCTCCCTAGATCGACCTCCGAAATTGCCGCCGCTGGCGGCGCGACGAAGCGGTGACGCGTGAACTACGGACAGGTTTTCGACCAGGCGATCGACCGGCTGCATGCCGAGGGCCGCTATCGGGTGTTCATCGACATCATGCGCAACAAGGGGGCCTACCCCAATGCGCGCTGCTTCCACGGCCACAACGGTCCCAAGCCGATCACGGTGTGGTGCTCCAACGACTATCTCGCGATGGGGCAGCACCCCAAGGTGATCGAGGCGATGGAAAACGCGCTGCACGATGTCGGCGCCGGTTCGGGCGGCACGCGCAACATCGGCGGCAACACCCATTTCCATATCGAGCTCGAGCGCGAGCTGGCCGATCTTCACGGCAAGGACGGCGCGCTGCTGTTCACCAGCGGCTACGTCTCCAACGACGCTACGCTCTCGACGCTGGCCAAGCTGCTGCCGGGCTGCGTGATCTTCTCCGACGAATTGAACCATGCCAGCATGATCGCCGGCATCCGCAATTCGGGCTGCGAGAAGCGGGTGTTCCGCCACAATGATCTCGAGCATCTCGAGGAACTGCTCGCCGCCGAGGACGAGTCCGCCCCCAAGCTGATCGCTTTCGAGAGCGTCTATTCGATGGATGGCGATGTCGCCCCGGTCCACGCGATCTGCGATCTCGCCGAGAAATACAACGCGTTGACCTATATCGACGAGGTCCATGCGGTGGGCATGTACGGCGCGCGTGGCGGCGGGATCACCGAGCGCGACGAGGCGGCGCATCGGATCGACATCATCGAAGGCACGCTGGGCAAAGCCTTCGGGGTGATGGGCGGCTATATCGCGGCCGACAACCGCGTGATCGACTGCATCCGCTCCTATGCGCCCGGCTTCATCTTCACCACCTCGCTAAGCCCGGTGCTGGTTGCGGGCGTGCTCGCGTCGGTCAGGCATCTCAAGGGGTCGAGCGAGGAGCGCGAGGCGCAGCAGGCCAATGCCGCGATGCTCAAGGCGATCCTTGGCGAGCGCGGGCTGCCGGTGCTGCCTTCGACCACGCATATCGTGCCCTTGATGGTGGGCGATCCGGTGCGCGCCAAGAAGATCAGCGACATTCTGCTCGCCGAATACGGCGTCTATGTGCAGCCGATCAACTTCCCCACCGTGCCGCGCGGGACCGAACGGCTGCGGTTTACGCCCGGCCCGGCGCATACGGTCGAGATGATGCACGAACTGGGCGAAGCGCTGGTCGAGATCT
>JAHJPT010000206.1 GCA_018819685.1 Alphaproteobacteria bacterium | reverse complement strand
CGCATAGACCGTGGGGATCGAGCGGACCTGGAACTGGCTGGCGATGAATTGTTCCTCGTCGACATTGACCTTGGCCAGCACCACGCCCTTGTCGGCATATTCGCCCGCGACCTTCTCGAGCACCGGGGTCAGCGCCTTGCAGGGCCCGCACCATTCGGCCCAGAAGTCGAGGATCACGAGCTTCGACATCGAAGGTTCGACCACCTCGGTCCGGAACCGGTCGACGGCCTTTTGTTCGTCGATACTCAGAGCCATGCTCGCCACGTGCGCATCCTTTCGAAAAGCGGGAATTTCCTGCGCCCCATGTGGGGCCTCGCGCGCCAATGTGAAGCCCGCAGGAAGGAAGGGCAAGGACGCGATTTTTGCCTTGCGCGGGTGGGGCACCGCTGCTAATCGCGCGCCTCCCACCGACGGTTCGACCGTTCGGAAGCGTCAGTGAGCGGGCGTAGCTCAGGGGTAGAGCACAACCTTGCCAAGGTTGGGGTCGGGCGTTCGAATCGCCTCGCCCGCTCCATCGACTAGCCGGAGACCAGCCCGATCCGGGTGTGGTCCGGCCCCGGTCCGGGACCGAACCTTGCCGGTTCAGCTTTCCACAGCGAAACTCAGCGCGGCACGGCTCTCGAGCCGTTCGACCAGCTTCTTGCCCAGGAACGAGCCCGCCGTTCCGATGCCACCTTCGCCGGGGTTCTCGAGCAGCGCCATGCCGGTTTCCGCGATCATCCGGCTGGTCGAGCCATAGCCCGGATCGTAGCGGCCCTTCACCCCGTAGCGGATCGAGGATCCGTCGGGGAAATCGCCGACCAGCAACACGTCGTAGGAGCCGTTCTCGCGTTCCTCGGGCGTCGGGCCCTCGCCGGGCTTGGGCGGCTTGGCGCCGAACGGGTTCTTGAGCAGCTCGAGCATCGCGTCGGCGGCCTTCTTGCCCGCTTCGCCCGGGCTGGTCAGCACCATCTCGTCGTAGCGGAAATCCTCGCCATAGCGGTGGCCGAGCAGGAAATTGGTGCGGTGGACGTTCTTGGTGTTGATCGCGGCCATCACGAAGGGCGCGGCCCATTTGCCCAGGTCCTCCTCGTAATGCGGCACCATGCCCGAAGGCTGGTCGGGCCCTTCGAAACCCGGGGTGAGCGCGAAGGGCGAGCGCAGCAGGCCGATGATCTTCGGATTGGTCGCGGCGGCCTTCATCGTCGCGGTCAGGCTCGCCGCGGTGCCGCCCGAGAAGGTCCCGTTCATCGACCGCACCCGCCCGCGGATCCGCGGCGCGGGCGAGCCGCGGGTCGCCAGCGCATGCTCCTGCAGCATCAGCACGCCCAGATCGAAAGGGATCGAATCGAAACCCGAGGAGAAGCAGATCCGCGCCCCGCTGGTCCTGGCGGCCTCGTGGTGGAGGTCGATCTGCTCGCGCATCCAGGCGGGCTCGCCGCACAGATCGGCATAGTCGGTGCCGGTCTTCACGCAGGCCGCGACCAGCGCGTCGCCATGGATCTGATAGGGTCCGACCGTGGTGAGCACGACCCTGGCCCGCTCGCACATGGCGATCAGCTCGCCCTCGTTCTCGGCATCGGCGACGATCAGCGGGGTCGAGGCAGGCGCGCCGATCTCGTCGCGCACCTCTTCCAGCTTGGACAGGCTGCGGCCCGCCATCGCCCATTTCGGCGCCTCGGGGCCGGTGCCATATTCGCGCACGAAATGCTCTGCCACCAGCCGCCCGGTGTAGCCGGTGGCTCCATAGACGATGATATCGAATTCGGCGGTGGCTTTGGTCATGGCGTTCTCCTGTTGCGCGCAGAATGCGCGCGCCGGGAGGCGCTGTCAAAGCCGCAGCGTCACGGCGGGTTTGCCGGAGCTTGGCCTAAACTTTGCCTAAACTTTGGCCGCGAGCCTGTCCCGGGGCCCAGGCCTACAGCTTGGGCAGGGTCACCCCGCGCTGGCCCATATATTTGCCGGCGCGATCCTTGTAGCTGGTCTCGCAGCGCTCGTTGCCCTGCAGGAACAGGAATTGGCACGCGCCCTCGTTGGCGTAGATCTTGGCGGGGAGCGGGGTGGTGTTGGAAAACTCCAGCGTGACGTGTCCCTCCCAGCCCGGCTCGAGCGGGGTGACGTTGACGATGATCCCGCAGCGCGCATAGGTCGATTTGCCCAGGCAGATCACCAGCACGTCCTCGGGCACGCGGAAATACTCGACCGTGCGGGCGAGCGCGAAACTGTTGGGCGGGATCACGCAGACATCGGTCTTGCGATCGACGAAGCTGTTGGCGGCGAAATCCTTGGGATCGACCACGGCGGAATCGACATTGGTGAAGATCTTGAACTCGTCCGCCACCCGCGCGTCGTAGCCGTAGGAGCTCAGCCCGTAGGAGATGCAGCCGTCGCGCCGCTGCGCCTCGGTGAAGGGTTCGATCATGCCCTCGGCCTGTGCCTTGGAGCGGATCCATTTGTCGGAGAGAATCGCCATGCGCCGGACGATCCTTCACCCGGCTGCGGCGCGCAAGCCTCGGACCCGGGCTTATCCCTAGTCGATCTGCGGCGCGCGCAGCTGCGGGTTCCGACCGGTGATGTGATTGAGCCATTTCTTGGGGCGGCGCAGCATGTCCTCGGGGTAGGTCACCCGCACCCCGACGATCTGCGCGATCGCGCCGACGAAATGGATGCAATTGCGCGTGGCGAGGTCGTAATATTTCCCCGGCGCATCGCGCCAGCGCGCCACTTCCTTGCGGATCGCCCAATATTTCGCATCGTCGATCACGACGGTGAAATGCCGGTTGGTCCGGTCGATCCATTTGTCCTTCTCGACCATCACGATATGCTCGACCGGACCCGCCAGCACGGCGGGCGAGGCGCTCTTGGCGGAAAAGCCGTAATTCTCCTTGATCGGTGTCCCGTCCGCGAGTTCGCCTTCCATCGACACGAAGGCGTGAGGATAGCGCCCGAACAGCACCGAGCCGTCGAAACTGTGGAAGGTCACCCGGACTTCCGCCGAGGCGGCGGCGGCCCAGAAGAAGGCGGTGAGCGCGAGTGCGAGTTGAAGAAGGCGTCCCATGGCGAGCCCCCTAACCCACAGCCGCTCGAAGCTTCAATGAAAACTCCCGCTCACCCGCCTCATCCGGCGAGCAGAGTGGCATTGCCCCCCGCCGCGGTGGTGTCGATGCAGACGACGCGCTCGGTCGCGAACCGCGCGACATAGTTCGGTCCGCCCGCCTTGGGTCCGGTTCCCGACAGGCCTTCGCCGCCGAAGGGTTGGCTTTCCACCACCGCGCCGATCTGGTTGCGGTTGACGTAGAAATTGCCCACCCGGGCGCGCGCCTCGACGAACTGGCGCGTCGTCTCGATCCGGCTGTGGAGGCCGAGCGTCAGTCCGTAACCGGTGGCGTTGATGTCATCCACGACCTTCTCCAGTTCCTTCGCCTTGAACCGGGCGACGTGGAGGACGGGGCCGAAATTCTCGCGGCGCAGGTCCGAGATCGATTCCAGTTCGATGATGGTCGGAGCGACGAAACAGCCATTGGCCACGCCGCGCGGCAGCTTGCGGCGCCACACGGTGCGCCCGTTCTTGCGCCGGCGCGCCACATGGCGTTCGAGCGCGGCCTTGGCATCGGGATCGATCACCGGGCCGACATCGGTGGCGAGATCGCCCGGATCGCCGATTACCAGCGCCTCGAAGGCGCCGCGGATCATCGCCACCATCTCGTCGAAGACCTCGTCCTGGATGTAGAGCATCCGCAGCGCCGAGCAGCGCTGGCCGGCGCTCTGGAACGCCGAGGCGACCACGTCGCGGGTCACCTGTTCGGGCAATGCCGAGCTGTCGACGATCATCGCGTTCTGCCCGCCGGTTTCGGCGATGAAGGTGGCGATGGGTCCGTCGCGCGCGGCCAGCGAGCGGTTGATCGCATGCGCGGTCTCGGTCGATCCGGTGAAGGAGACGCCCGCTATGCGCGGGTCGGAGGTGATGAACTGGCCGACCTCGCCGGCGCCGGGAAGCAGCTGGAACACCTCGCGCGGGATGCCCGCGCGGTGGCACAGCTTCACCGCCAGCGCGGCGATCAGCGGGGTCTGTTCGGCGGGCTTGGCGACCACGCTGTTGCCCGCGGCAAGCGCGGCGGCGGCGGGGCCGATGAAGATCGCGAGCGGGAAGTTCCACGGCGAGATCGTGGCGAAGACGCCGCGCCCGGCCATCGTCAGGCGATTCTCTTCCCCGGTCGGGCCGGGCAGGGCGAAGGAACCCGAGAACAGCCGCCGCGCCTCTCCGGCGTAGAAGCGCAGGAAATCGACCGCCTCGCGCAGTTCCAGCACCGCATCGGGCAGGGTCTTGCCCGCTTCGCGCTGGCACAGCGAGAGGAACTCGTCGGTGTGTTCTTCGAACAGGTCCGCCGCTTCCTCGAGCAGCAGCGCGCGCTTCTCGCCGCCCAGCGCATTCCAGCCCGGCTGGACCGCATCGGCGATCCGGATCGCCTGTTCGACCTCTTCGGGCAGCGTGTCGCGCCGCGTGCCGACCTCGATGGTGAGATCGTGCGGCTTGGTGATCGGCGCGACCTCGCCCTCCTGATCCTCGAACAGGAAGGTGGGCTCGGCATGCCAGCGGCGGGCACGCAATTTGTCGAGCCGCTCGATCAGCGGTTCGCGCACCAGCGGATCGCCCAGATCGACCCCGGCGCTGTTGCTGCGATTGGGGAAGATGTCGCCAGGCAGGGGAATCTCGGGATTGCGCTTGGTCTCGAGCGACGCGAGTTCGGCGACCGGATCGGTCGCGAGGTCGGCGGCGGGTACGCCGGCATCGGCCATGCGGTTGACGAAGCTGGAATTGGCGCCGTTCTCGAGCAGGCGGCGCACCAGATAGGCGAGCAAATCCTTGTGGCTGCCGACCGGCGCGTAGATCCTCACCGGAGTCCGGGCGTTGCCCTCATGCTTGGCGAGCGCGCCGTAGACGTCCTCGCCCATGCCATGCAGGCGCTGGAATTCGTAGCCGCTCTCGCGCGACTGGCTCTGCGCGAGCGCCTTGACCGCGCCGATCGTATAGGCGTTGTGGGTGGCGAAGGCCGGGTAGATCGCCTCGCCCGCCGCCAGCAGACGCTCGACGCAGGCGAGATAGGAGACATCGGTGGCGACCTTGCGGGTGAAGACCGGGAAGTCCTTGTAGCCGCCCACCTGGCTCAGCTTGATCTCGGTGTCCCAATAGGCGCCCTTGACCAGCCGGACGAACAGCTGGCGATTGTGGCGGCGCGCGAGCTTGGCGGTCCAGTCGCACAGCGGCACGGCGCGCTTCTGATAGGCCTGGATCGCGAGGCCGAAGCCGGTCCAGCCGCGCGCGGTGCCGTTGGCGAACAGCGTGTCGTCGGCGACCAGCGCCTCGAGGATATCGAGCGAAAGTTCGAGCCGCTCGGCTTCCTCGGCATCGATCGTGAAATGGATATCGGCATCGCGCGCCTTGCCGGCGAGATCGCGCAGGATCGGCACCAGCGCCTCCACCGCCGCCTCGCGGTGGAAGAAGTCGTATTTGGGATAGAGCGCGGAGAGCTTGACCGAGATCCCCGGCGAGCCGTGGACGCCCGCGCCGGCTTCGCTCGCCAGCCGCTCGATCGCGCCCTCGTAGGCGATCCGATAGCGTTCGGCATCGGCGTAGGTCATCGCCGCCTCGCCCAGCATGTCGAAACTGTGGGTCAGCCCGCGCGCCCGTTCGGGCGCCGCCCGCTTGAGCGCTTCGTTGATGGTCCGCCCGAACACGAACTGCCCGCCCAGGATCCGCATCGCCTGCAGGGTCGCCTGGCGGATGACCGGTTCGCCCAGCCGGTTCATGGTGTTCTTGAAGGTGCGCGCCATACCGCGCTGCTGTTCCAGTGGCCGTTCGAGCACCTCGCCCGTCAGCATCAGCGAGAAGGTCGCGGCGTTGACGAAGGTCGAACTCGAGGCGCCGACATGTTCGGACCAGTCGATATCGCCGATCTTGTCGCGGATCAGCGCATCGGCGGTGCGACCGTCGGGTACGCGCAGCAGCGCTTCCGCCAGACACATCAGCGCAATGCCTTCTTCGGTGGCCAGACCGAACTGGTGCAGGAAGGCGTCGAGACCGCTCGCCTTCTGGCGCCGCGCTCCTTCGACCAGCGTGATCGCCAGCGCCTGCGCCTCGTTGTGGAGGGCAGCGACCGGGCGCGCCTGCGCCAGCCGCTCGGCGATGCAATCCGCTTCCTCCTGGCGATAGGCGAGGCGCACGGAGTGGCGGTCGAGAAGGCTATTGGGGTCGTTGCGGGCCATAGGGAGGAGACTCGGGGGTTCGATTTGCGACGTCGGTTGCGATAACGGGCGGCCCTTGGACCCGCTCGCACGGGCGATCAAGCGAAGTCGCCGCCCTGCTCGTTCAACCAATCCGCGACGCGCCGTTCCGTTTCCGCAGGGAGGTGCAGTCCGAGCTTGCTGCGACGCCAGAGGATGTCCTGCGGGGTGCGCGCGAATTCCTCTTCCACGAGGTAGCGCAGCTCGGATTCGTAGAGATCGCCGCCGAAATGATCGCCCAGCCGGTCGAGCCCGTCGGCGGTGCCGACGACCTTGTCGATACGGGTGCCGTAGGCCCGCGCCAGCCGCAGCAGCATTTCCGGTGGCATCCACGAAAAGCGTTCGCCGGCGCGCCACAGGAAGGCCGCGAAATCCTCCATCTCGCCGCCCGGCAGCGGTGCGGTGCGGGTCCATTTAGGGCCCATGGGAAGCTGCGGCGCCAGCCGGCCCAGCGCATGTTCGGCCAGCTTGCGGAAGGTGGTGATCTTGCCGCCATAGACCGACAGGATCGGTGCGCCGCCCTGCGTGTCGAGCTCGAACGCATAGTCGCGGGTGACGGTCGAATTGCGGACGGAATTGTCTTCGTAGAGCGGGCGCACGCCGGCATAGGTGGCGACGATTTCGTCCTCGGCGATGCCGCTGCGGAAATACTCGCCGGCGGCTTCCCGAAGATAGCGCACCTCCTCTGGAGAGATCGTCACGCTGTCGAGTTCGCCTTCGAACAGTTGATCCGTGGTCCCGATCAGCGTGAAGTCGCGCTCGTAGGGGATCGCGAAGACCACCCGCCCGTCGCCGTTCTGGAAGATGTAGGCGTGCTGGCCGGGATATTTGCGCGGGACGATGATGTGGCTGCCCTTGACCAGCCGCAACCTGGCGGGCGGGCCTTGCCCGAGCGCTTTTCGCGCCACCTCGTCGACCCAGGGCCCCGCCGCATTGGCGAGCGCGCGCGCCTCGACGGTGCGCTCGGTGCCGTCGCGGCTGCGCAGGGTCGCTCGCCAGTGAGTTGGGTGGCGTTCGAGCGCCACGCATTCGGTGCGCACGAGGATTTCCGCGCCGCGATCGCGCGCATCCATCGCGCACAGCACCACCAGCCGCGCATCTTCGACCCAGCAGTCCGAATATTCGAACCCGCGCCTAAGCCGGTCCTGCAGCACGCCGCGGTGCGGCGGCTTCGTCAGATCCACCCTGCGGCTGCCCGGCAGGCTGCGCCGCCCGCCGATCGTGTCGTAGAGCGCCAGCCCGATCCGCAACATCCAGGCGGGGCGCAGCCCTTTGTCGTGCGGCAGCACGAAGCGCAGCGGCCAGATGATGTGCGGTGCGGCCTTCAGCAGCACCTCGCGTTCGCGCAGCGCTTCGGCGACCAGCCGGAATTCGTATTGCTCGAGATAGCGCAGGCCGCCATGGATCAGCTTGGTGCTCGCCGAGGAGGTGTGCGAGGCGAGATCTTCCTTCTCGCACAAAGTGACCGACAGTCCGCGCCCGGCGGCGTCGCGGGCGATGCCCACCCCGTTGATGCCGCCGCCTATGACCAGCAGATCCTGCAAGTCAGCCCCGCTCCTGCGCCAGCAACCGCCCGGCGACGGCATCGAGCTTGGTCATCAGCCCGCGGTCGCGCT
>JAHJPT010000205.1 GCA_018819685.1 Alphaproteobacteria bacterium | reverse complement strand
CCTCGTCGTCGCCATCCTCGTCGTTGCCGTGACCCTTGTCGGGATCGCCATCGCCCCCGTCGTCGGGCGCGCCTCCGGGCTCACCGTCCGGCGGTCCCGAGCCGGGATTGTTGCCGCCCGCGCCGGAATTGTCCTCGTCGTCGCCATCGTCATCGTTGCCATGACCGTTGTCGGGATCGCCACTGCCGCCATTTCCGGCGTCGGTCCCGGGTTCGGGCTTCGGTTCGGGTCCGGGTTCACCTGTCTCCGGTGCCACCACGACTTCGGGAGGCGGAGGCGGAGGGGGAGGTGGAGCGGGGTCGGGCATTTCCTGCCCGGTCGCCAGATCCGCCACCAGCGCTGCGGCGAAATCTGCAGTATCACCGGCGATGAAACCATCCGACAGATCGGAGAGATCGGCCGCTCCGCTGGCGAAGACGGCATCGATCCGGCTCGCCGCAGCAGGCTGGGCCATGCCGTAGGATCCGCCGGCTGCCGTAGCTCCCGCCGCGGGCTGGAGATTGCCGCCCGCAGCGGGGCCCGCAACCGGCCGGGAAGGGGAGTCGATGATCTTGCGCTCGCCATTCTCGACCACCAGACGCAGCCGGTCGTCCGCCGCGATCATGGCGACCGCGCCCGGCATCACCAGATCGCGCGCGCCGCCATCGAGGGTGGCGACTTCCACCGCGCCTTCCAGAACCTGCATCGAAGCCCCTTCGGGGGCGACCGTGATCGTGAAAGTGGTGCCTTTGACGACGGCGGCCAAATAGGGAGTCTCCACGCCGAAGTGCGGATCGGGCTGCTTGCCGATCTCGAACAGCGCGCTACCCCAGTCCTGCACCACCTGGACGATGCTCCGCTCGGCCTTGGCGGCGGGAATGCGGATCTGCGAATTGCGGCGCAGGGTGACGAACTCGCGGCCGCGGACCAGCACCGCATTGCCGTTTGCACCGGTGGTGACGGTCGCACCGGCGGGGATCTGCGATCCGCGCTGCGCGGCGCGCGTGGCTGCATTCTCGCGAATCTGGACCTGTCCGCGCGCCTCGCTGACGGTCCAGGGGCCGCTCTGCGCCATGGCGCTGGTGCCGCACAACAACAGGGCCAGCGATGATATCAACCTGATCGACTTGCGCACGGGCAGCCTCCTTCACCTCTATAATAGCAAGAGCGATCCGAAGAAGTGGTTGAGACCCAAGGTAAATCCTTTGTGAAATTGAGCATCGCTTAACCACTTGCGGTGCAGAGCCGCAGTGATGGGATGGGAAAGGCACGCATGAAATCCTTGCTTAAGATCGGATCGGCAGGCCTTGCCTTGCTCGCAAGTGTGCCGCTTCATGCGCAGGATGCGCAGGATGCGCTCGACCGGACGGATCCCACCCAGGAGGAGCGCGCGGCCGAAACGCCGGGATCCGAAGAGGCTCCGGTGCAGCTCGACTTCGTTCCGATCGCGATCGATCCCACCATCTTCGACGAGACCAGCTATGACGTCGGCGCGGTCGTGCTCGAGAATCTGGATGCGCTGAAACCCGGCGATTTCGCCGACATCGTCCAGGAATATTCCGCCCGGACGCTTTCGCCGGACGAGTTGACCGCTCTCAGCGAGCGGATCGCGGCGCGCGCGCGCGACGAGGGCTATATCTTCGCCTCGGCCTCTATCGCGCCGCAATCGCTGACCGGCGGGATCCTGCGCGTGCGGGTCGATGAAGGGGTGATCGACGAGATCCGGGTCGAGGGCACCGACGATCCTGCCATCCGCGCGCAGCTCGAACCCTTGCGCGATGGACGCCCGGTCACTCTGGCACGGCTCGAGCGACAGGTGCTGCTCGCAGACGACATCGCCGGCGTCTATCTGCGCCGCCCGCGCTATGTGCGCGAACAGGGTCGCGGCGTTCTGGTCGTCGACGCCTCGCGCAGCGATTTTTCCGCGCGCGCCGAGCTGGCCAACGACGGTTCGCAGCCGATCGGTCCGCTGCGCGCCAGGATCGATGTCGATGCCAACGGCTTGATCTCGCCCTTCGACGAGGTCGATTTCACCTATTCCACGGTGCCGACGAGCCCTAGCGAGCTGCAATATGTCCGCGGGCGCTACGGCGTCGTGCTCACGCCGCAGGGCACGCAGTTCATCGCCACCGGTTCCTATTCCGCGACCAACCCCGGCGCCTATCTCGAAGAGCGCCGCATCTTCGGCGAATCGGTGAGCATCGCTGGTCAGTTGCGGCACCCGCTGCGCCGTTCGCGCGCCTTCTCGCTGTGGCTGGATGCGGAATTCGAATACCGCGATCTGCGGCAGGAGCGGTTCGATATGTTGGCTCGCCAGGACCGCATTCCGGTGATCCGGACCAGCCTCTATGCGCAGGCACTTGCCGCCGGCGGGGCTCTCAGAGGCAGGCTGACCCTGTCGCAGGGGCTCGATATTCTGGGCGCCACCCAGCGCGGCGATCCGCTGGCCTCGCGTCCCGATGCCTCACCCGATTTCACGACCCTGTCGGCGTGGATGGACTGGCAGCGCGATCTCTCGGGGGCGTTTAGCCTGCTGCTGGCGGCGCGTGGCCAGATATCCTCCGCCCCGCTGCTCATCACCGAAGACATCGGGCTGGGCGGCAACCGGTTCCTGCGTGGCTACAATTTCGGCGAGCGGTCGGGCGACGAGGGCATCATGGGGTTCGCCGAATTGCGCTACGATTGGGACGATGCCTTCGGG
>JAHJPT010000204.1 GCA_018819685.1 Alphaproteobacteria bacterium | reverse complement strand
GCACCACGCGAACCATGCGCAGCAAGGAAGACGCGCACGATTATCGCTATTTTCCCGATCCCGATCTGCTGCCGCTGGAACTGGAGGAGGATTTCCTCGCCGAATGCCGCGCGAGCCTGCCCGAACTGCCCGACGCCAAGCGCGCGCGCTACGAGAACGAACTCGGGCTTACGCCGTACAATGCGCGCGAGCTGACTGCCGAGGTCGAGACCTTCGCGCGCTACGAGACGCTGCTCGCGGAAACCGCGCGGCGTACGGGCAAACCCGAATCCGAGGTCGCCACGCAGGTCGCCAACTGGGCGCTGTCGGTGGCGCCGGGCGTGTTGAAGTCGCTGGGCGACGAGGCCGATCCGGCTTATGCCACCGCGCAGGCGCAGGCCGCGATTCTCGAGCTGCAGGCTGCGGGCGCAATCAGCGGCGGGCAGGCCAAGGAGATCTACGAGATCGTGCTCAAGACCGGCCGCGAACCCGGCGAGATCGCCGAGAGCGAAGGCCTGAAGCAGGTCAGCGATACCGGCGCTATCGAGGCGGCGATCGACGAAATCCTGGCCGCCAACCCCGACAAGGTCGAACAGTACCGCGGCGGCAAGGACAAGCTGTTCGGCTTCTTCGTCGGCCAGACGATGAAGGCGATGCAGGGCAAGGCCAATCCGGCAGTGGTGAACGACCTGCTGAAAGCCAAACTGGGATAGGGCGCAGCAACCGGGCGGCGAGCAGCCTACTCAGCAATGTTCGTCATGCTGAACTTGTTTCAGCATCCATTTCGCCTCCAGGTAAAGGTCGAATGGGTGGAGAAATGGACCCTGAAACGGGTTCAGGGTGACGGTGCGATGGTGTCACCGAAAGCGCCGTGTTTCGCAGATCCAGTGCCCGCTTGAAGCGCGCCGCGATCCGCCGTAGCGACAGCGCATCACGCGCCGTCGCGCGGAACCAACGGATCGGGAGACCCATGCGCAAACCAGCCTTCATCGCCGCCCTTCTCGCCTGCACGGCCGCCGTGCCACTCGCCGCGCCGCTCGCCGCCAAGGAGGGCATGTTCACCCCCGACCAGCTGCCGCTGATCGCCGAGGATCTGCGCGCGACCGGGCTCGAGATCGCACCCGAGGCGCTGTCCGACCTGACCGGCTTCCCGATGGGGGCGATCGTCTCGCTGGGCGGGTGTTCCGCGAGCTTCGTCTCGCCCGAGGGGCTGGTGGTCACCAACCACCACTGCGCGCGCGGATCGGTGCAATACAATTCCACCGCCGAGAACAATTATCTGGTCGACGGCTTCCTCGCGCCCGCCAAGGGCGACGAGCTGCCCGCCGCGCCCGGATCGCGGATCTATGTGACCGTGGCCGAGGACGACGTGACCGCGCGGATGCGCGAGGGCACCGAGGCGCTCGACCCCACCGCGCGCTACGATCTGCTCGAGCAACGCAACAAGGACATCGTCGCCGAATGCGAGCAGGACGCGGGCTATCGCTGCCTGGTCGCCAGCTTCTACGGTGGCGCGCAGTACAAGCTGATCAAGCGGCTCGAAGTGCGCGATGTGCGGCTGGTCTATGCGCCGGCGGATTCGATCGGCAAATACGGCGGCGACATCGACAACTGGCAGTGGCCGCGCCACACCGGGGATTTCGCCTTCTACCGCGCCTATGTCGCCCCCGACGGTTCCGCGGCGGACTATGCCGAGGAGAACGTCCCCTACCGGCCCGAGCATCATCTCAAGGTCAGCGCGGGCGGCTTGAAGGAAGGCGATTTCGTGATGGCCGCGGGCTATCCCGGGTCGACCCAGCGCTATGCCATGCTGGCCGAGGTCGAGAACACCTTCGACTGGCAATATCCCACCTTCGTGACTCTGCTCAACGAATGGATCGACACGATCGAAGCGGCGGCTCCGGCAGGCTCGGATGCGCGGGTCAAATACGAATCGCGGCTTGCGGGGCTCAACAATTACGAAAAGAACCTGCGCGGACAGATCGAGGGCGCACGCCGCGTCGGGCTGGTCGATCGCCGCCGCGCGCGCGAAGCCGGGCTGGCCGAATGGATCGCTGGCGATCGCACCCGCGCGCCCTATGGCACCGCGATCACGCAACTCTCGGCGCTGGCCGACGAGAGCGCCGCGGCGGCGCGGACCAATTTCTGGTACAATTACGCGACCAATTCGCAGCTGCTCTCCGCCGCCCAGCGCATCTATCGCCTGGCGCAGGAACGCCAAAAGCCCGATGCCCAGCGCGAGCCGGGCTATCAGGACCGCGACATGACCTTCTTCCGGCAGGGTCTGCAGGCGCTCGACAGGCGCTATGATGCCTCGGTGGACAAGGCCGAATGGCTGCTGTTCCTCGATGAGTATCTCGAGCAACCCGAAGCGGCGCGGATCGATGTGCTCGATCGTCAGCTGGGGATCGCGGCGACGACCGATCGCGCGGCGCTGGAGCGGCGGATCGACGGCTACTACGCGCAGACCCGGCTCAACGAGGCGGATTATCGCACCAGCCTGCTCGATGCGACGCCCGAACAGCTCGAGGCGAGCGAGGATCCGTTCATCGAGCTGGCGGTCGCGCTTTACGATTACGAACGCGCGCTCGAGGCCGAGTCCGACGCCCGGTCGGGCCGCGAACTGGCGCTGCGCCCCGCCTATATGGAAGCGATCACCGGCTGGCAGGCGGCGCAGGGCAAGCTCGCCTATCCCGATGCCAACAGCACGCTGCGCGTGACCTATGGCACCGTGCTGGGCGGATCGCCGCGCGACGGGATGGCTTATTTGCCGTTCACCACGCTCGAAGGTCTGCTGGCCAAGGACACCGGCGAGGAACCGTTCAACGCGCCGGCCAAACTGCTGCAGGAAATCCGAGCCGAGGATTACGGCCGCTACGAGCTCGAGAGCATCGACTCGGTGCCGGTGAACTTCCTCTCCGACCTTGATTCCACCGGCGGCAATTCGGGTTCGGCCACGCTCAACGCGCGCGCCGAGCTGGTCGGGCTATTGTTCGGCGGCACTTTCGAGAGCGTCAATTCTGACTGGGATTTCGACCCACGCACCACGCGCACCATTCATGTCGACACGCGCTACATGCTGTGGGTGATGGACAAGGTCGACGGCGCCGATGCGCTGATCGCCGAGATGGATATCGTCGAGTAAGCGCGCTCGATCGGCGGGCATGAAAAAGGGGCGCCGGAGAGATCCTCCGGCGCCCCTTTCTTTTTTCCGAACTTGCGGGCGTTCAGCCCTGGCGTTCGCCGGTCAGTCCCATGTCCCCGAAGGCGCCAGCATTGACCTTGCCGGTCAGCTGGTCGCCATTGACGGTTGCGGTGCAATCGAGCGTCATCGGCATCGGGACGGTCATGTCCATCTTCCACTTCAGCGTGTCGCCGTCGATGGTGCCGTCCTTGACGTCCATCGACCCCATGCCGCCGGCCATCGAGCCGGTGAAGGTCTTGCCGTCATCGCCCGGGACCACGGTAAAGGTGCCCTTCTGGTCGCCCATCGGGCTCTTGACTACGGTGTCGTACGTACCGGCTACGGACATATATGCTCTCCTGTCAGGCGGCCCGAAACGGCGGGCCTTCGATTGAACTGTCTGCGGCATCGACGTTGCTTACATCGATGTCAATACGGCGAAGCTTACTCTTCGAGGGTGATCTCCTCGACCTCGAGCTCGAGCGCCTCGAGCTGGGGGCGGACCACGGCGGCATCGCCGACCACGACATAGACGATGTCGTCCTCGACGAAGGTGGCGCGGGCGATGGCGTCGAGCTCGGCGGCGCTCAGGGTGCGGTAGGTGTCGGCGAGTTTCTCGTAGTAATCGTCGTCGCGATTGTAGCGCACGATCGTCACCACTCCGCCCAGCACGTCGCCGGCGGTCTCGAACTGACCGGGAAGCTCGCGCATATTGCTGTTGACGATGCGCTCCAGCTCGTTGGGCTCGACGCCGCGAGTGGTCACGAATTCGTCGATCTCGCGCTGGACTTCGGTGATCGCATCCGCAGTCCGGTCGGCCTGCACCGGCGCGCGGACGCCGTAATACACCCGATCGAGCGCGGTGCCGATCCCGCCGCCGGCGCCATAGGACCAGCCCTTGGTCTCGCGCAGGTTCATGTTGATCCGCGAGAGGAAGCCGCCGCTCAGCGCTTCATTGGAGGCGCCGAGCAGAGTGAGATCGTCGGTTGCGCCGCGCAGGTCGAGGACCTGTCCGCCATAGATCACCGATTGCGGGGAATTGGGGCGGTCGAGCAGGACGATGCGCTGATGCGGGGTGGGGATCGGGGCATCGTAGCCGCGCTGGGGTGCCGGGCTGGCTGGAGCCTGCCAGTCGCCGAAGCTGGCCTCGAGCAAGCGCGTGGCCTCGGCCAGCGTGGTGTCGCCGACGACATAGATGCGCGCGGTATCGGGGCGCAGCCAGCGGTCGTGGAACGCCTGCAGATCGCTTGCGGTGAGCGCCTGCAGCCGCGCCGCCGAGCCGAGGCCCGAGGACGGCAGGCCGTAGGGATGATCGCCGTAGAGCGTGCGCCGCAGCGCGCGGTCGGCGAGCTGGTTGGGCTCCTTGAGCTCGGCGGTCAGCGCATTGAGCAATTTCGCGCGGCTGCGCTCGATATCGCCGGTGCGGAAGCCCGGCTGGCGGATGAATTCGGCCAGCAGTTCGAGCGAGGGCGCCAGATTGGGCGACAGGCCGTCGAGCGAGAAGGTCGTCCAGTCGGCGTTGAAACCGGCGGAGATATTCGCCGCCAGCCGTTCCTGCGCGATCGCGAACTCGGTCGAGTTGAGGCGCCGGGTGCCTTCGTCCATGGTTGCGAGCATCAGCCGCTGTGTGCCCAGATCGGCGCGGGTTTCCGCCGCGCGGCCGGCGTCGAATTCGACCAGCACCGACACGGTCGGGACCGCCTCGCGCTGGGCGAAATAGACTTCCATCCCGTTGGATAGCGTCGCGCGCTCGATAGCGGGGAATTCCAGCCCGCTCAGTGTGCCGATCTCGGGCAGGGTGTCGCGCTCGGCCTGCATGAATGTGGCCAGCGATGCCGGCTCGCAGAACTCCGGCTTGCAGTAATTGGCCTGCGTCAGCTCGGCGAGGCTGGGGAGACCGGCGGCATTGGCGCCGGTCGCCGCGCCGCCGCGATTCTCGCCGCCCTCGGTGCGTTCGCCGGGGTTGAACACGAGGTTGAAGACCGGACGCGAGAGCCAGGTGCGGGTCAGGTCGCGGACCTGCTCGGGCGTGGCCGCAGCCATCTGCGCGAGCTCTTTCTCGACATGGCCGGGATCGCCCATGTACAATTCGCCCGCCGCCAGCTGCGGTGCCTTGCCGCCGAAGCCGCCGACCGATTCCAGCCCCCGGATCACGCCCGCCATGGAGCTGACCTTGGCGCGTTCGAGTTCGTCGGCGGTCGGGCCGGTGGCGATGAACTCGGCGATCTGCGCATCGAGCTTGGCAGCGACTTCGGCAGGATCGACCCCCGGCTTCACATCGGCCTGGACGACGAAGACGCCGGCATCCTCGAGCGTATAGTTGAAGGTCGAGACCGAGACCGCCACCGGGTCCTCGCGCACCAGCGCGTTGTCGAGCCGCGAACTCGACAGTCCACCAAGCACCGCCGAGGCGAGGTTGAGCGGCACCGCCTCGGGCGAGTTCGAGCCCGGCACGGTCCACATGCGGAACAGGCGGGTGGTCGCGATATTGTCGGTGGTGACTTTGGTCTTCTCGGCCGGGAGAGTGGGCACGGTCACCACGGGATCGACCACTTCGGGCCCGGCGGGAATGGCGCCGAACCATTTCTCGACCTTGGCGCGCGCGGTGGCGGTGTCGATGTCGCCGGCCAGCACGAGGACTGCATTGTTGGGGCCGTAGTGATCGCGGAACCAGCTTTGCACATCCTCCATCGAGGCCGCATCGAGATCGCCCATCGAGCCGATGGTCGAGTGATGGTAGCGATGGCCCTTGGGGAAGAGGTTTTCGAAGATCTCGTAGCGTAGCAGGCCGAAGGGATTGTTGTCGCCCTGGCGCTTTTCATTCTGGACAACGCCGCGCTGATTATCGAGCTTTTCCTGCGTCACCGCATCGAGCAGATGTCCCATGCGGTCGCTCTCGAGCATCAGGATGCGATCGAGCGCGCCGGTCGGCACGGTCTGGAAGTAATTGGTGCGATCGGGGCTGGTGGTGCCGTTGACGTCGGTTCCGCCCATCTGCTGGATGTATTCGAACCAGTCGGCGGGGGCGTTCTCGGTGCCGTTGAACATCAGATGCTCGAACAGATGCGCAAAGCCGGTCTTGCCCGCGGGCTCGTGCTTGGAGCCGACATCGTACCACACCGACACGCCGACCAGCGGCGCCTTGCGGTCTTCATGGACGACGACGGTGAGCCCGTTGTCGAGCGTGAACTTCTCGAACGGCAGTTCCACCTCGGCGACCAGCTCGGAGAGCGGCGCGGGCTCGATCGGCACCGCAGCGCTAGCGGCAGGACGATCCGCAACCGCATCGGCCGGCGCGCTGGCGAGCGGTTCGGCGGCGGTGGTCGAACAGGCGGCGACGCTCAAAGCGATCAGGCTGGTCGATAGAAGGCGTATCATGGCGAATCCCTTTGGAAGTGCTGCTGCCTGCGTAAATGCTTATCGCCGGTTGGTCACGGTTTTCCGGCTGGCGGCGTTGGCGAGCACGTCTTCGCGCCAGAAATGGACGGGTTTCAAGCGGTGCTGGACGAACAGCGCAGCCTGATCGGCATAGTGCTTGCTTCGGGGTCGCGTGGTCGCCGCACCGAAGGGCTGGATCGAGCGGGAAGAAACCCTTTCGCCTTGCGCCCATTCGACCCATTGGATGAAGCTGTCGCCGTGGCGGACCGACAGCCGCCCGTCGTCGGCGACGTCCCAGCTGGTGGAGGCGCGCAGGGTGTCGGAGCCGCCATCGAGCGGCAGATCGACAGTGCCTTGGCGCAGTCTCAGCAGTTCGCTCATCGGCGGATCGATCCGCCCAAAATGCTCCTCGAGATGATCGACCGCTTCGCGCAGTTCCTCGCGCAGATCCGGCTCGGGCTTGTTCTGGTATTCGGACGACATGAAGTCGCGGATCACCAGCAAGGCCAGCGAATCCGCCGGGCCGATATTGTCGGCGTCGAAATCCCAGCCGAGCAGCAGATCTCTGGCGCGGTCGAGTTCGGCATCATCCGACAGGTCGATGGCTTCGAGCGCCTCCCACAGCCGCGCGACAT
This sequence comes from Alphaproteobacteria bacterium, assembly GCA_018819685.1. GTDB lineage: Bacteria > Pseudomonadota > Alphaproteobacteria > Sphingomonadales > Sphingomonadaceae > Qipengyuania > Qipengyuania benthica. The sequence continues at coordinate 193 of JAHJPT010000204.1, read as the reverse complement.
AGCCCGAGCGGGCGTAGACGGTGTCGTATTTGATCGCCTCGAGCCGATCGCGGTCGATGCGGTCGCTGGCGCTCAACAGCTCCCACGCACGGCGCGAGCGATTGGTCTGCTTCATCTCGACACCCAGTTCCGGCGCGAAGTCCTCCGGCGACAGATCGCTACCCTCGCCCGCTGCGGTGAAGGGGGTGTTGTT